>CAJOJR010000006.1 GCA_905235065.1 uncultured Bacilli bacterium | reverse complement strand
AATGAAGCAGCTCCAATAGTTAAGCAAGTTGAAGTAAAACAATCTTTTAAAGGAGTTGCTTATGCTGCAGAGGAAGAATATTTAAAAATATTAAAAGAATTAAGGAATAATTTGACTTTAAATGGATAAAACAGTATGTATTAAAAATTTAGGTTGTAAAGTAAATGCTTATGAGTGTGAATTCATCATGAGCCTTTTTTTGCGCGAAGGATATAAAATAGTAAGTGATAATGCTAGTGTATATGTAATAAATACGTGTACTGTTACTAATGAAGCTGATAAAAAAAGTAGAAGAACTATAAATAGTATTAAAAAACACAATCCAAATTCGGTAGTGATTGCTATTGGGTGTTATACTCAAAATTTATATAATACTAATAAAAATATTGAAATAAATGCGGATATTATATTAGGTAATAAAGATAAAAGTAGAATTATTGAATATTTAAATCAATATCTAAAAAATAAAGATAAAATAATTAAGTTTTATGATGTTAAATATACTAAATTTGAAGATATGAAAATAAATCATTTAGAAAGTCATACAAGAGCATTTATAAAAATACAAGATGGTTGTGATAATTATTGTTCTTATTGTGTTATACCATATGTTAGAGGAGAAGTTAAAAGTAAGAATAAAGATAAAGTATTGGAAGAGGCAACATCTTTAGTAAACAATGGTTATAAAGAAATTGTACTAACAGGTATTCATACTGGTAAATATGGTACTGATTTAAACAATTATAAATTATATAATTTATTATTAGATTTATTAGAAATAAAGAACTTAGAAAGAATAAGAATAAGTTCAATAGAGATAGTTGAAGTTGATAATAAAATCACATCACTTCTTAATAGTCCTAAAATTGCTGATCATATGCATTTACCTCTTCAAAGTGGATGTGACAAAATGTTGAAATTAATGGATAGAAGATATAATACTAAGTATTATGAAGATAAGATTAATTTAATTAGAAGTGTAAATCCAAATATATCTATAACAACAGATGTGATAGTTGGTTTTCCGGGTGAAACAGAAGAAGATTTTAATGAAACTTATGAATTTTGTAAGAAAATAGGGTTTTCTAAAATACATGTATTTCCATATTCGGATAGAGATGGAACTAAGTCTGCTACAATGAAAGATAAAGTAAATGATTTGGTTAAAAAAGAAAGAGTTAAAAAATTAATAGAATTATCAGATAATTTAGAAAAAGATTATAAGAATAAATTCAATAATAAAAAATTAGATGTTTTATTTGAGAGAAAAAAATTTCTAACATATATCGGTTATTCATCAAATTATATTGAAGTTAAAAAAATAGGCTTTTATAAACTAAATAATATTTATAAAGTTAAATATAAATGTTAAAATATTCTCATGAGTGATTATATAGTTGGTAAAATAACAAGAATTATATATGAAAATAATACTAACTCCTACAAAGTAGGAGTTTTTAGAGTTAAAGATTCTAGTGAAAATTTAGAAGAGTACATTGGCCATTTTATTTCTTTTGTTGGAAATTTTAATAATTTAAGTAATGAAGTTTTTTATAAGTTTTATGGTTGTATTGTAAGTCACCCCAAATATGGCGAACAATTTAGTGTAAATAGTTATGAAATATGTAACCCAACTGATAATGAAGAAATAATCTCTTATCTTGGAAGTGGATTATTTAAAGGAATAGGGATTAAAACTGCTGAAAAAATAGTTGATAAATATGGAAGTAAAACTATTGAAATAATAAAAAAAGACCCATATGCACTTAGTAAAATAGATAGGATAAGCGTTAAAACTTCTTTACAAGTTCATGAAAAATTAAATTCACTTACTTATGAAGAAGAATTAATTTCTAATTTAACTAAAATGGGATTTAGTGTTAATGAAAGTGTTAAAATAGTAAAAACATGTGCTTTAAATTTAAATGATATTATTAAAAATAATTTATATATTTTAACTAATATAGTAGATTTTGATAAAGTTGACTCAATTTATAAAAAATATAATGATCCAAATAGTGATATAAGAATAGAAAATGTTATTACACATTCCATTAAAAATGTTTGTTATAAAACAGGTAATACTTTAGCAAGCACAGAAGAAGTATATATAGAAGTATTAAAATACTTTGATAATGATTTTAAATTATCAAGTTTTAAAATATATTTGAAGAATTTAATTGAACAACATAAAATTTATGATTTTGATAATTATTTAATGCTTAATTACTTTTATGATACAGAAGAATATATTGCTCAAAGGATTGGTATGTATAATAGAATAAAAGTAAATGAAAGTAATTTAAAAATCAAGAAATATCTTTCTAAATTTGAAAAAAAGAATAATATTATTTTAAATAAGGATCAAAAAGAAGCTATAGTCGGAAGTATTAATAATAATTTATTTATTATAACAGGTGGACCTGGTACAGGTAAAACCACTATCATTAAAGCTATAGTAGATTACTATGAAGATAAGAATTCTATTGCTTTACTTGCTCCAACCGGAAGAAGTGCTAAAAGAATGTCTTATTGCATTGGTACTTTAGCTTCAACTATCCATAAATTTTTAAAGTGGGATAAAGAAACAAGTAGCTTTGGATTAAACGAATATAATCAAAGTAAAGCTAAAATAGTTATAATTGATGAATTTAGTATGGTAGATATATTTTTATTTTCATCTTTATTAAAAGCTTTAAAAGATACCGTTAAAATTATATTAGTTGGAGATGCTAACCAGCTTCCTAGTATTAGTCCTGGAAATGTTTTATATGATTTATTATGTTCAGATAACATTAATAAGAAATACTTAACATACATATATAGAACTAATGAAAAATCTTTTATAAATGTTTTAGCAAATAAAATAAAGAATAAAGAAATAATAAATGAAGTAAACAATTATAGTGATTTTAGATTCATTGAATCAAGTGATAATAATATTATTAATAATTTAAAAGTAATATGTGAAAGTGTTAAGAACAAAAAAATATCTTTGGATGAATTTCAAGTATTAGTTCCAATGTATAAAGGTATTAATGGAATTGATAACTTAAATAAAATTATGCAAGATATTTTTAATCCAAATAATAATGATATCGAAGAAATAACAATAGGGAATATAATTTATAGAGAAAATGATAAAGTCATACAACTTGTAAATGATGTAGATAACAATGTGTTTAATGGAGATATTGGATACATTGAAAGAATAAATAGCTATCCTAAAAGGAGCATATTAATAAACTTTTCTGGACATAAAATTGAATATGAACAAGTGGATTTTGATAAATTTAATTTAGCTTATGCAGTAAGTATACATAAATCACAAGGTAGTGAATACGATAATGTTGTTATTGTTCTTGCTAATTCTCATAAAAGAATGTTTTATAACAAACTTATTTATACAGCATGTACAAGAGCCAAAAAGAATTTAATTATAATTGGTCAAAAAGATAATTTTAATTATTCTATAACTTCAAGTTATTCTGAGAAACGTATTACTCACTTAAAAGAATTTGTTAAGTAGTATAAAAATTAAATTCTTAGTAAACAATAATAATGAGGAGAGTGATTGTTATAAAATTGATGGAAAATATGCTTTATCTAGGAATAGGCGTTGGAGTTGGATATGTATGTACTAAATATGATAAAGAGATATCAAAAACATATAATAAAATGAAAAATAAAATGATGAAAAAGAGTTCTTAATAGGACTTTTTTTTAAACTAAAAGCATGATATAATTATGATGAGAATGGAGAGATAATAATGAAAAAAGAAAAAGATAATATCTCAAAAATCAAAAAACTAGATATACCAAAGTTAAATAATCTATTAGGAGTAGGAAATAATATATTAAAAATTTTATATGTTCTTCTAATACTTTTGCTTGTGTATCTTGGAATAATATTATTGAAAGAATTTAATGTACTTTCTATAGTTTTAAAAATTCTTTCAGTTATAAGTCCGTTATTTATAGGATTTATAATAGCTTGGCTATTAAATCCTTTAGTTACTAAATTAACAAATAGAGGATTAAATAGAACTATTTCAGTTATATTAATATATGTATTATTAATAATATTCTTATATCTATTTACATTAGTAGCAGTTCCTGCTCTTGCTAATCAAATAAAAGATATAGTTGGAACAATACCTACGATATTAAGTGATTTAAAAGCATGGGTTGAAGGAATATTTGATAAAATATCTGATATGAGTTTAGAAAATTTGGATACAACAAAAACTCATTTCTTTGAATCAATAGAAAAACTAGGAACAAATTTACAAACAAATTTACCACAAACAGCCCTTAACATAATTTCTTCATTAGTAAGTGGTGTTGGTATAATATTATTAAGTTTTATAGTTGGGTTTTATATGTTATTTAACTTTAATGAAGTTTCAAATGGATTTATAAAACTTCTTCCAAAAAGATGGAGAAAAGATGCTGATATGTTATTATCACAAATTAGTACAACTACTTATGGATATGTAAAAGGAACTTTGATTATTTCATTAATACTTATGATAATTTCATTAATTGGGTTTGCAATTATAGGTTTAAAAGCACCATTATTAATAGCAATGTTTTGCGCAATAACAAATCTTATTCCATATATTGGACCATATATGGGAGCAGCAGTAGCTGGGTTAGTTGGATTTTCACAATCAAATGTAATAGGAATTTTAACTTTAGTATTTATATTAATAATTCAAACTTTAGAAGGAAATTTTTTAACCCCATTATTTATGAGTAAAAAGATGAATTTACATCCAGTAACAATACTTATTTCATTATTAATATTTGGTTACTTCTTTGGAATTATAGGTATGGTAATCGCAACGCCTTTAACCGCATTATTAAAAACACTATTTAATTTCTTAGATCAAAAATATAAATTCTTTGAATATACAAAAGATTAACAAACAAAAAAATCTCTATAAAGAGATTTTTTTTGTTTTATTTAATCATGTAGGTCATGTAAAGGAGCAACTAATAAACCAATATTAATTATTCCGGCAACACCAACAATTGTGTAAATAATTCTTGATAGAATCGAATCAACACCGAAGATTGCACTTACTAAGTTAAAATCAAGAAGTCCAATTAGTCCCCAGTTAATCGCACCAATTATTGTGAATGCAAGTGCTACTCTTTGAAGAATTTTCAACTTATAATCCTCCTTCCTTATAACTATTAATAGTTTAAACTTTTTTATAGAAAATATTCATAAATCAACATAAAAAAAATATAATTTATTGTAAATCAAAGGGAGGGTTATGAAAAAAATATTTTTATTACTTGTAGGTGTATGTCTATTAGTGTGTGGATGTGGTTCTTATGATCAAGATAAAGCATTAAAAGATTTCAAGAATCTTGTAGATAATAACAAAAGTTATTATTTGGAAGGGAATATGGAAATTGTAAGTGGTGACAAGAATTATTCATATGATGTAAATGTTTCTTATATGCAAGGAAGCTATTATAAAGTTAATTTATTAAATACCGATAATTCACATGAACAAATAATTCTTAAAAATGATGAGGGTGTATATGTAATAACACCTGATTTAAACAAAAGTTTTAAATTTCAAAGTGATTGGCCAAATAATAGTTCACAGGCTTATATTTTAGAAACAATACTTAATGATTTTGAAAAAGATGGTAATAGAGCTTTTGAAGAAAAAGATGGAAAGTATATCATGACTAGTGGTGTTAATTATCCTAATAATAGTAATTTTAAAACTCAAAAAGTAACATTTAATAAAAAAATGGAACCAGAGAAAGTAGAAATACTAAGTGATAATGGGACTACTGGTATAACAATGAATTTTACCAAAATTGAATGGAGTAAAAAATTTGAAAAAGATTACTTTAGTCTAAATGCTAATATCAAAGAAGATTGTTGCAAGGAAACTAAAGAAACTGGAAGTATTGAAGATATAATTTATCCAATGTATATACCAGTAGGAACTAAATTTCAAAATCAAGAAGTAGTTAAATCTGATAATTCAGAAAGAGTAATACTTACATTTGAAGGAGAAAAACCATTTATATTAGTTGAAGAAGTATCTAATGCATCAAAAGAATTTGAAGTAACATCTGCAACTGGCGACTTAGTATTTTATGAAACAATATTGGGTGCATTAACAGATACTTCAGTAAGTTGGTCTAATGGTGGAATGGATTACTACATAATAGGTCAAAACTTGTCTAATGAAGAACTTTTACAGATAGCATCATCCACTGCTTCAGTCGCAGTTGTTAAGTAGAATAAAAATATTCTACTTTTTTTAATGTATGTTATAATTAAAATAGAGGTGAATATATGAGAGATGTGGGTACAATTGTAAGAGGTATTAGAACTGGGGTTATCAAAGAAGGAGATAACTTAGCTGATAGGGTTGTTGATTCAGTTTTAAAGGCAAGCGAATCAGAAAATTTTAAATTAGAAGATAGAGATATAATTGCAATTACTGAAGCAGTAGTAGGTATTAGCGAAGGAAATTATGCAACTCTTGATCAAATTGCTAAAGATGTTAAAAACAAATTTAATACAAATGAAATAGGAATAGTATTTCCAATATTAAGTCGTAATAGATTTGCTGTATGCTTACAAGCTTTTGCAAGAGCAATGGATAAAATAACTATTTTACTATCTTATCCATCAGATGAAGTTGGAAATGATATATTAGATAGAAAACTATTAAAAGAATATAATATAAACCCTTATAGTGATGTTATAAGTGAAAGTGAATACATAAATAAATTTGGAACTTTCAAACATATATTTACCGGTGTAAATATGGTAGATTTTTATAGAGAATTGGTAAAAAAAGAAAATTGTGAAGTTAATTTTGTATTTAGCAATAACCCTTTAACAATATTAGGATACACTAAAAATGTGTTATGTGCAGATATTCATACTAGATTTGAAACAAAAGAAGCACTTAAAAATAATGGAGCAAACATAGTGCTTGGTATGGATGATATATTAACTTCATCAATTGATGGAAGTGGGTATAATTCTAAATATGGTTTACTTGGAACTAATAGATCTACTGAAGATAAAGTAAAATTATTTCCTGAAAATGGACAAGTGTTAGTTGAAAAAGTACAAAGCATGATAAAAGAAAAAACTGGAGCAACTGTTGAAGTTATGGTATATGGAGATGGGGCATTTAAAGATCCGATAGGTAAGATTTGGGAACTTGCTGATCCAGTTGTATCTCCTGCATACACTCCCGGTTTAGAAGGAAGCCCAAATGAATTAAAACTTAAATATTTATCTGATAATAAATTTAAAGACTTAAAAGGTGAAGAATTAAATAATGCAATTAGAGAAGAAATAAAATTAAAAGATAAAGATTTAAAAGGTCAAATGGCAACTCAGGGGACAACTCCAAGAAGATATACAGATTTAATTGGTTCACTTTGTGATTTAACTTCTGGCTCAGGAGATAAAGGAACTCCAGTTGTATTAATTCAAAGATACTTTACTAATTATGGAGAATGATAACTTGTAAAAGTTATCATTTTTTTTTATAATAAATTTATGGAAATATTAATAGAAAAACTTGATAATGAAGGTAATGGTTTATCACATATTAATGATAAAATTATTTTTATATCAAAATGTTTAGAAGGTGAATTAGTTGATATTGATATAATAAAAGAAACTAAAAAATATTATATAGGTAAACTTAACAAAATAATAATTCCTTCTAAAAAAAGAATAGATAGTCCTTGTAAATACTTTGATAAGTGTAATGGATGTAATTTATTAAATTTAAGTTATGAGGATACATTAATATATAAAGAAAATAAAATAAAAGAAATATTTAAAAAGTATTTAAATTATAATTTAAATGTTAGCATTATTAAAAGTGATAATCATTATAATTATAGAAATAAAGTATTATTACATATAAAAAATAAATCTATTGGATTTGTAAATGATAGTAATATTATTAATATAGATGAATGTAAAATAATAAATGCTACTTTAAATGATACAATAAAATTTATAAAGTCATTAAATATTATAAATGGTAAAGTTTTATTGAGAGTTAATTATTTAAATGAAATATTAATTTCAATTGAAACAGAAAAAGATATTACTTTAAATGAAATTAATTCTAAAATAAAAGGAATTATATTAAATAATAAAATTATATATGGACAAGATTATTTTATAGATAATGTTAATGATTTAAAATTTAAAATAAGTTATAATTCATTTTTCCAAATTAATAAAGAAATTAATACTAAATTATTTAATATAATAAATGAACATATAAATAAAAATGATAATTTATTAGATTTATATTGTGGAGTAGGTACTTTAGGAATTAATGCGTCTTTAAAAGCTAAAAAAGTAATAGGGATAGATAATTTTGAAAACAATATAAAAGATGCGAATGAGAATAAAAAATTAAATAATATTAAAAATATAGAATTTATCTATGGAGATGCTAGTGTATTTCCTAAATATATTGATAAAAATATAGATGTTATAATTGTAGATCCACCTAGAAATGGTTTAAATAAATTTACACTTAAAAATATAATTGAATATAAACCTAACAAATTAATTTATGTATCATGTGATCCTTTTACATTAGTTAGAGATTTAAAAAAATTATTAATTGATTATAAAATAGAAAAATATTATTTATTAGACATGTTTCCATTTACACATCATGTAGAAAGCCTTATGTTTTTAGAAAGGAAATAATTATATGAATAATATACGAGAAGAATTATTTAAATTACAAGATAAAAAATATATGGAATTTCAAATCAAATTAATTCCAAATGTGAACCCTGAAACAATAATAGGCATTCGCACTCCAGAATTAAGAAAGTATGCAAAAGAAATAATTAAAAGTGATAATTATGTATCTTTTTTGGAAGATTTACCTCATGAGTATTTTGATGAAAATCAACTACATGCATTCGTTATTTCAGAACTAAAAAGCTACGATGAATGCATATCATATATAAATAAGTTTTTACCATATGTAGATAATTGGGCAACATGTGATCAAATGTCACCTAAAGTGTTTAAAAAGTATCATGATAAATTATTAGAGCAAATTAAAATATGGATTGAATCTAAAGAAACATATACTGTTCGTTTTGGCATAGGTATGCTTATGCAGTATTACTTAGATGATAATTTTAAAATGGAATACTTAGAAATGGTTTCTAGTGTTAGATCAAAAGAATACTATGTAAATATGATGATAGCGTGGTATTTTGCAACTGCCTTAGTAAAGCAATATGATTTAACAATACCATTTATTGAAAATCAAAAACTTGATATATGGACACATAATAAAGCAATTCAAAAAGCTATAGAAAGTTATCGTATTACAGATGAGAAGAAAGAATACTTAAAGAGTTTAAAAATAAAAGAAAAATAAATATATAGGAGGAATATTATGGAAAAAATAGAAAGTTTTAAAGTAAATCATGAGTTATTAAAAAGGGGAATATATGTATCTAGAAGAGACTATGATAATGATACAAATAAGGTAATAGCAACAACGTTTGACATTAGAATGAAAGAACCAAATAAAGAACCCGTAATGAATACAGCAGAATTACACACTATTGAACATTTAGGAGCAACTTTTTTAAGAAATCATGAAGTTTATAAAAAAGAAACGATATACTTTGGACCAATGGGATGTAGAACAGGGTTTTATGCAATATTCAAAGGAAATTTAGATTCTACTGATATAATAGAAATCATTAAAGAGATGTTTAAATTTATTTCAGAATATGAAGGAGATATTCCTGGAGCTGATGCTAAATCATGTGGAAACTATCTGGATCAAAACTTACCATTCGCTAAATATGAAGCAAATAAATTTTATAATGAAGTGCTTTTAAATTTAATGCAAGAAAACCTCGTTTATCCAAATTAAACAAATATTGTGTAAATATTGAAATTTAATTAAATAATAAGGAGAATCAAAAATGATGAATTTTATTTATAAGTTAAAAAAATTTATGTATGATAGATATGGTAGTGATGAGTTTTCAAAATTCTTATTTACAATATATATTTTATTAGTATTAATAAATTTATTTATTAGATTAAATATTCTATTTTATATTGAATTATTATTAATGATTATAATACTATTAAGATATTTTTCTAAAAATATAAATAGAAGAGAAAAAGAAAATATTTTATTTTTAAAAATTAAAAAATCAATGATAAAACCATTTAAAAATATAATTAGAAATTTAAAAGATAAAAATAATGTTTATAAGAAATGTCACAAATGTAAAACTATATTAAAGTTACCATTACCAAGTAAAAGGGGATTTAAAAAAGTCAAATGCCCTGAATGTAATTATAAGAATAAGTTTTTGATCATAAAGAAAGAAAAAATAAAAATAATAAGAAAGAAAGGAAATGATTAATATGTCAAGAGTATATTTTACAAAAGAAATAACACCAGAGAGTTTAATAAAAATTTATGAGACCTTAGGAGTAAAATTGAAAGGAAAAGTGGGAGTTAAAGTTTCTACTGGAGAAGATGGAGCTAAAGGATATTTAAAAGCTGATTTAATTGGCCCTTTTGTTAAGAAACTTAATGGTACAATATTAGAATGTAATACTGCTTATCCAGGCGCCAGAACAAATTATGAAGACCATATAAAAGTTGCTGAAAAACATGGTTTCACATCTTTTGCAGATGTAGACATCATGGATAAAGATGGAGAATTTAAAATTCCTGTTAATAAAGGCAAACATCTTAAATATGATATTATTGGTGATAATTTTAAAAACTATGATTCAATTGTAAATCTTGCTCATGGTAAAGGTCATATGATGGGAGGATTCGGGGCAAATCTTAAAAATCAATCAATAGGTATTGCTTCAAGAAATGGAAAAGCATATATTCATAGTTGTGGACAAGATGAAAACCCTAATACTGCTTGGGATAAACCTTATGAACAAATTGAATTTATTGAGTCAATGGCCGAAGCTGCTACTGCTGTATCTGATTATTTAAAAGAAAATAATAAGCAAATAATTTACATAACAGTAATGAATGCATTATCTGTTGATTGCGATTGTGATGCTCATCAAGGTGATCCGGTAATGGAAGATTTGGGTATAGTTGCATCTTTAGATCCAGTAGCTAATGATCAAGCATTTATTGATATGGTTTGGGCTTCAAAAGATCCCGGAGCACATTTACTTCAAGAAAGAATAGATAGGCAACTTGGTAGGGAAATACTTCCTTATGCAGAATCTTTAGGTCTAGGATCAACAAAATATGAACTAATTGAAATAAAATAATAAAAAGTACTAGAAATTTAAATTTGCATTTGATATAATACATTTGCAAATTTGAAATGGCGATGTAGCTCAGCTGGTTAGAGCGCACGGTTCATACCCGTGAGGTCGTGAGTTCGATCCCCACCGTCGCTACCAAATATGAAGTTACTGCGGACAAATGACAAGTTTGTCCGTTTTTTAAAGAAAAAACCGAGTTCCAGAAAGGAGCTCATTTTTTTATGTTAAAAGTAAAAAAGACTAAAATTGATATAAATCCTAAAACTAAAAAAAGAATAGAATTTTATCTAGATAAGACATGTAAAAAATATAAATTAATTAGTGGAAATTTAGTTAAACTATCTACCACTAATTTAACTTATGTTGAACCACATAAAGCAATTTTTAAAGATTTTATGGTTTTATTTTTTAACTATTCAGATCAAGTTTATATTAATAGTTTACTTTATAAAATTGATATGGAAGACTTATATGATTATATTAAATTAAAAAAATATGAAAATGATTTTGACTTTTAAGAAAAATATGTTATAGTGTAGCCAAATTAAGGAGGGTTATATGGATGAAAAGAGAGTTTGTGGTCTTTATTTAAGAGTATCAACTGAAGATCAAGCTAAAGTCGGTTTTAGTCTTCCAGAACAGAGGAAATGTTTAAAAGGTCTATGTGATTATAAAGGTTGGGAAATATATGACTATTATGAAGATGCTGGTATAAGTGCTAAAACTGGTAATACAAGACCTGAGTTTGATAGGATGATGGAAGACGCTAAAAAGAAGAAAATAAACACTGTTTTAGCAATAAAACTAGATAGACTAACAAGAAGTATATATGATTGGGAAAACATCATGAAACTATCTGAAAAGTACTCATTTGATATAGTATGTGCTAATGATGATATTAATACAACAACTGCAAATGGAAAAATGATAACTAGAATAATGATGAGTGCTAGTCAAAATGAAATTAAAAGAACAAGTGAAAGAACTAAATTTGGTTTAGCTGGTGCTATAAAAGCTGGACATATACCAGGACAAACTCCATATGGATATAATAGAGTTAATAGGTGTTTAGTTATAAATGAACTAGAGGCAGAAATAGTAAAAAGAATATTTAGTTTATATTCAGTAGGAGATTCTTTTAGTACAATAGCAACCAAATTTAATAATGAAAAAGTATTAAGAAAAACTAATTGGAAAGATAATACAATATCTAAAATAATACATAATCCAGTCTATAAAGGTGATTATATTTCCAATAGAGGTAAGAAAGAAGAAAAGTATTATAAAAATGTTTGCCCTGCTATTATAGATGAAGAAACTTGGGAATGGTGTAATTTACAAACAAGAAAAAATTCAAGAAATTATAAAAGAAAAGAGGAATACCTCTTTTTACAAAAACTTAAGTGTCCAAAATGTGGTGGAAATCTAGTTGAAAGAAATGGAAAGTATGGAAGTTTTATAGGATGTTCAAATTATCCTAAATGCAAATATACTAGAAAATAGTATTACTTTAACTTTTTATAAGATTATGTTATATAAAACTTATAATATAGATAATACCAATTTAAAAATAAATTCTAATTATTATTAGAGTTTTTTATTAATTAAAAACTTTTAGATAGGAGCATCTTATCATCTTTATATCTTTTTAAGTTTATAGTCTCAAATAAATATAAAAAAATCACAAAATTTGTGATTTCTAATTATTTTAACTTTAAAAAATCTACTCTAATGGTACAAAATCAATTATATTATAATACATATAAAAATAATAGTCTATTATTCTTTACATATTCTTTATATACTATTAAAGTAGGAGGTTAATTTATGAGAAATGTAACAGTAGTTTTAGGTTCTTTTTATGGCGATGAAGGAAAGGGTAAAGTAATAGATTATTTATCTGGTGATAATAAATATGCAGTTAGATATTCTGGTGGCAATAATGCAGGTCATTCTGTTGAAGTAAATGGAATTAAATTTGCTTTTCATTTATTACCTAGTGGAATTTTATATAATAATGTTAAAGCTATACTTGGAAATGGGGTTGTTATTGATCCTAAAGTTTTAATAGAAGAAATTAATAATTTAAAAGAAAAAGGGTACAAGGTTGATAATCTATATATAAGTGAGAAGGCACATGTTATTCTGCCTTATCATATTGTTTTGGATGAAACATTAGAGGAAATAAGAGAAGTAAATAAACTCGGAACAACTAAAAGAGGTATAGGGCCTGCATATTGTGATAAATATGAAAGATCTGGAATAAGAATGGAAGACTTTGTAAGTAGTCGCTTTAAAGAATTACTTAAAGAAAACATTAAGAATAAAAATATAATTTTAAAAGCATATAAAAAACCAAAATTAAAATTTAATGAAATATATAAAGAATATAAGGCGTATGCAAAGATATTAAAACCTTATGTATGCGATACAGTTACTATGTTACACAAAGCTATTAAAAAAGGTGAAAAAATACTATGTGAAGGTGCTCAAGCGTCACTTCTTGATATTGATTTTGGTAGTTATCCATTTGTAACATCTAGTAATCCAACAATAGGTGGAGCGATAACTGGAACTGGTATTGGTGCGAAATATATTGGAGATGTGTATGGCGTAATTAAAGCATACTCTTCAAGAGTTGGTGCTGGCCCATTTGTAACTGAATTAAATGATGCCACTGGTGATAAAATAAGAGAATTAGGACATGAATATGGAGTTACAACAAAAAGGCCAAGACGATGTGGATGGCTTGATGCAGTAGCATTAAATTATGCTTGCATGATTAATGGACTAACTGGTTTGTGTGTTAATCACTTGGATACAATAGGTAAGTTTGATAAGATAAAAATGTGTATTGCTTATGAATACAAAGGTAAAAAAACTACAGATTTTACTACTAATATAGATTTTTTATCAAATTGTACTCCAGTATATGAAGAATTTGAAGGTAACTTTGGTGACATAAGTAAATGTAGAAAATTTGAAGATCTTCCTATCAATGCTAGAAAGTATATTAATAGAATTGAAGAGTTAACTGATACTCCAGTTAAATTTATAGGTGTTGGCGCTGGTAGAGAGGAAATAATAGTTAGATGAATGAATTATTAAATATATCTCCTATCGACGGAAGGTATAAAAATAAAACGAAAGAATTAGAAAATTACTTTAGTGAGTATGCGTTAATTAAATATAGATTATTTATAGAAATATCTTGGATAAAATTTATTATTAATGAGAATATTATTGATGAAAAAATTGCTCCTAGTGAAGAAAAGAAAATTAATGATATATATGGGAACTTTGATTTAGAAGAAGCTAAGAAAGTAAAGGAAATAGAAAATACTGTTAAACACGATGTAAAGGCTATAGAGTATTATTTGCAAGAAAAATTTATAAATATTAATTTAGAAAGATTAATACCATTTATTCATATTACATTAACTAGTGAAGATATTAATAATACAAGTTACAATTTAATAATTAGTGATGCACTTAATAATGTATATTATAAAAATTTTGAATTATTATTAAGTAAATTAGATCTACTAAGTGAAAAATATAAAGGTATATCGATGCTAGGACATACTCATGGTCAAATAGCCACACCAACTACTGTAGGAAAAGAATTAAAAGTGTTCTCATTTAGATTAAAAAGTGTTTTAAATCTACTAAAAAATTTAAAACTAAGAAGCAAATTTAGTGGAGCAGTTGGTAATTATAATTGTCATGTTGTTGCATTTCCAAATGTAGATTGGATAAAAGAAACTAAAAAATTTGTTGAATCATTAGATTTAGAATATAATCCACTTACTACTCAGATAGAATCGCATGATTTTGTTTGTGTTCTGCTTAGTTATTTAAAAATTTTAAATAATATTATTAAAGATTTGAATAGTGATATGTGGTTATATATTAGTAATAATTATTTTTATGAAAAATCAAATAATAAAGAAGTTGGATCAAGCGTTATGCCTCATAAAGTTAATCCAATAAATCATGAAAACTCAATGGCTAATATTGAAATGTCTAATTCATTAATTGATGCATTGGTAAATAATTTATCTATATCCAGAATGCAAAGAGATTTATCAGATTCAAGTAAAATGAGAAATATAGGAGTAATAATGTCTCATAGTTTAATAAGTATTAAAGAAACTTTAGTTGGATTAAATAAATTAGAAGTAAATGAAGAATTATTAAACAGTGAATTAGACAATCATTATGAAGTCCTTACAGAAGCTATACAAACAATGTTAAGAAAAAATAAAGTAAATAATGCTTATGAATTACTTAAGAAATTATCTAGAGGTAAAAAAATAACTAAAAAAGATATTAAAGATTTTGTTAATAAATTAGATATAAATAAAGAAGATAAGAAAATTTTATTAAAATTAGAGCCAAAAGATTATATCGGTTTGTGTGAAAAAATTGTAGATAATAATTAATTGAGAGGTAGGTAAATATTATGGCAAAATATGTATTTGTAACTGGTGGTGTTGTATCAGGGCTTGGTAAAGGTATTACAGCATCATCCCTTGCCTTATTATTAAAAGCAAGAGGCTATAAAGTATTTATGCAAAAATTTGATCCTTATTTCAATGTCGATCCAGGAACTATGAATCCGATACAACACGGAGAAGTCTATGTGACTTATGATGGGTGTGAAACTGATTTGGATTTAGGTCATTATGAAAGATTTATTGATGAGGAGTTAAATTATAGTTCAAATGTTACTAGTGGTAAAATTTATAGCAGTGTAATTGAAAAAGAAAGAAGAGGAGAATATTTAGGATCAACAGTTCAAATGGTTCCCCATATTACAAATGAAATAAAAAACAAAGTCTTTGAAGCTGGACTTTCAAGCAAAGCAGATATTGTAATTACCGAAATAGGTGGAACTGTCGGAGATATTGAAAGTCAGCCATTTATCGAGTCGGTAAGACAGATCCAATATGAACTAGGAAAAGAAAATACTTTCTTTGTTCATTGTACACTAATACCATTATTGTTTGGTTCAGGAGAATTAAAAACAAAACCAACCCAAAATAGTGTAAAAGATTTAAGAAATATGGGTATTACACCTAATGCCTTAGTATGTAGAGTGCCTTACTCAACTGATGAGAAACTTAGGAGTAAATTATCTTTATTTTGCTCAGTACCGATAGAAAACATTATTGATTCAGTAGATGTTGATAATATTTATCAAATTCCAATCAATTATTATGAACAGCATATAGATGAGATTATTCTTAAGCAGTTTAATTTGCCAGTTAAGGATGCAAATCTAAAGTATTGGTATGATTTAATTGGAACGGTTAATAATCTTAAAGGTGAAGTAAAAATAGCATTGGTAGGTAAATATATTGAACTTCATGATGCCTATTTATCAGTACATGAGGCATTAATTCATGCTGGTTATGTCTATAATAAAAAAGTTAAAGTAGAATGGATTGACTCAGAATCATTAGAAAAAAACAATGTAGATTTAAACGAAATATTTAAAGATTTAAATGGAATTTTAGTTCCTGGAGGATTTGGAAGTAGAGGAATTGAAGGTAAAATAAAAGCTATCAATTATGCCAGAGTTAATGATATACCATTTTTAGGAATTTGTTTGGGCATGCAATTAGCGGTAATAGAGTTTGCAAGAAATGTATGTGGTATCGAAGATGCTAATTCTACCGAATTTGAACCTACAACAAAAAATCCTATAATTGATTTAATGGCGGACCAAAAGTCTATAATTAACAAAGGTGGTACATTAAGACTTGGTAATTATGAATGTACAATTGAAAGGAATACATTAGCGTATAAGGATTACAAACAAACAAAAATATTGGAAAGACATAGACATAGATATGAATTTAATAATAAATATAGACAAATATTAGAAAAAAATGGTATGGTATTTTCTGGAATAAATGAATCGGCTGATTTAGTAGAAATAATTGAATTGCCAGAGCATAAGCACTTTATTGCAAGTCAATTTCATCCAGAATTTAAATCAAGACCAACAGCTGCTCATCCATTGTTCTTATCATTTATTAAAGCAAGTATTTCAAATAAAAAGTAATCGTCATATTAAGATATTACGATTTTGACTTTTTATAAAAATACGTTATATTAAACTTGGAATTCGGTCATATTAAAAAGTGATACCTTGTTACAAAGCGCAATCCTTAATGTACCAATTGAAAACAAACTCTAACATTATGTTAGAGTTTTTTTATACCAATTAATTGTTTTTTTAATGCCTTTATTAAAAGAATATGTTCTTTTCCATTTTAAATCTTTTTCTATCTTTTTAGAATTAATAGAATACATTCTATCATGACCAGGTCTATCTAAAACAAATGATATTAAGTTTTCATTTTTATTTAATTCTTTCAATATTGTTTTAATAACATACAAATTGTTCTTTTTTGAATTCCCTGAGATATTATAAATTTGACCTGGTGTACCTTTATGTATTATCAAATCAAGTGCCATAACATGATCATTTACATAAATCCAGTCTCTAATATTATCTCCTTTGCCAAATACAGGTATTTTTTTATTATTAATTGCATTTTTTATTGTCAAAGGGATTAAAGCTCTATAAGATTGATGAGGACCATAATTATTTGTACATCTTGAAATAGTTACTTTTAATCCATAAGTTCTATAATAAGATAAAACTAACATATCAGCACTTGCTTTGCTAGCGGAATATGGGTTAGAAGGGCTTAAATGTGACTTTTCATCAAAACTTTTTCTTGATTTAAGTGGTAAATCTCCATAAACTTCATCAGTTGAAATTTGGTGATATCTGGTAACATTATATTTTAAACACGCATTCATAAGAATAGAAGTTCCAAGTATATTAGTTTTTATAAAAACATTTGGGTTTTTAATAGAATAATCAACTGCCACTTCAGCCGCAAAATTAACTACTAGATTAAATTTTTCTTTTTCAAAAAGTTTATCAATAAAACTTTTGTCAGTAATATCGCCTTTTATAAATTTAAAATTATTTAATTTATTTAAATATTCTAAATTCAAAGCGCTTTCTTTAACACTCAAATTATCAACACATACAATTTTATAATTATCATATTTTTTATTAATGAATTTTATAAAGTTTGTGCCTATAAAACCAGCTCCACCTGATACTAAAATTTTCATATATACTCCTTGTTAATCAACAAATATATTTTATCATATTATTTAAATTATGCTATAATTTAATAGTTGGGTGAGTTATGAAAATAAGAAAACATATTAATTATAAATTAGTAATTTTAATAATTTTATCAATATTTAGTATTGTGTTTGTTTATAATGATTATTTTTTATATAAAACTTCAATTTTAAAAATCAATAATATTGAAAACGTTTATGAAGAAGATAGTGAATTTTATACTCAAAAAATAACTGGAGTTATAAAAAATGGTAAATATAAAGATAACATAATTACGTATGAAAACAAATCTTCATATTCTGGTGTTTATGATGAACAAATACATGATAAAAGTGAATTGTTATTAGAACTTGATTCAACTGGTAAAGAAGTTATTAGATTTGTTGGAATTAAGAGAGATAAATATTTAGTGGTTTTAATAATTTTATTTATAAATTTACTTTTAATTGTTACTAGATTTAAAGGACTTAAAACTTTGTTTACTTTATTTATTAATATTTTAATATCTATTTTTTCTGTTTTATTATTCAATCAATATAGAACAAATATGAATATGCTTTTGCTTTATATATTTGTATCATTAATATTTATAATCTTATCATTATATATACCTAATGGCAAAAGTAAGAAAACTTTAGCAGCAATTTTATCTTCAATTATATCTTTATTTGTATCTTTTTCATTCTCAGTTATACTAATAAAACTATTTGGTAGTGATTTATCAATATGGAATATGGAATATATGGAAATAGTATATGATTATAAAAATTTCTTTTATGTAAATATATTATTGTGTGGGCTTGGTGCGATTATGGATATAGCTATCACAATATCTTCTTCATTAAATGAACTTATTGTAAAAAATCCTAGAATATCTAAATCATCTTTATTAAAATCAGGAAAAGAAATTTCAAAAGATATAATTGGAACAATGAGTAATGTAATGCTCTATACTTGTTTTACACCAATAATACCAACTATATTCTTGGCAATGAGAAACGGAGTTATTTTATCTAGAGCTTTTAGTCTTTATGGAATCCTTGACTTAGTAATTGTTTTATGTAGTGCGATATCTATAGTTTTATCTATACCTATTTCTTTATATGTTTCCGTACTTATTTTAAAAGGTAAGGGGGGAGTAAAATGATTGGTGTTCTTTCACTTGTATTCTTCATCTTATTAATAATAGTGGGTAAGGAAAGAGGAATTAAAACATTTATAACATTTTATTTAAATTTATTTTTAATAATGCTTTATTTAACATTTATAAACTTAGGTATGAATGCGATTATATTATCGATTATAACTTGTGTGTTAGCAAGTTTCATTTCACTATTTATATTAAATGGATTTAATAAAAAAACACTATCATCATTTATTTCCATAATATTTGTGTTATTATTTGTTTTTATAATTATTTGTTTAATAAGCAATTATTCAAATATACAAGGTTTTTCATTTGAATCAGTTGAAACAATAGGCGCTTATTCCTTTAATATAAATTATAAAATGAAAGATGTAATAATTGGAATGTATTTAATTTGTGTCATAGGGACAATTATTGATACTTCTATTTCAATTAGTTCTTCAATGAAAGAAATAAATGATAATAATAAAAAAATAACCAAAAAAGAATTATATTATTCTGGTATGAATGTTGGAAATGATATACTTAATACGACAATAAATACATTGTTTTTTGCTCTTGTTAGTAGTTTTATAGGATTTATTTTATGGCATAAAGGTTATTCACTAGAATACATCATAAATTATAAATCCTTTGCTCAAAGTGCGATTGAATTATTAATTGCTTTTATAGGATCAATTTTAATCATTCCAATAACTGCATATATAAGTTCAATTATTTTAAAAAGGAAGTGAGATAGTGCCAGGATATGTAAGCCATACTGTTATGGCAAGAGATGTATACAATAAATTAAATAATAAGAATCTTAGTATAGATTATATGCTTACTTTTTCGCTTGGTGGAGATTTATGCAAGTATTCCAAGTGTAGAAGGGATTCCCACAATATAAAACAAGATGAATTTATTTATAATATGGCTGATTATTTAAAAGAGAATAATTTAATAAATGATAAAGAGTGTTTAGCAGTTTTATATGCTCATATATGTCATTATTGTATGGATGATGTTATTCATCCTTTAGTTAGAAAAATCGATAAAACTTGTGTAAAAGATAAAAAGAATCATACATTAATTGAAGGCTACTATGATAATTATTTAGTAACTAATAGATATGGTATAAAAGTAGATAAATATGATAATAGATTATTGTTTAAAGGTAAACTTAATAAAAAAGTTTCTAATATGATTGATTATGTTTATGAAAAAACATATGATACTTTAAGTGTTTCAAGATATTATAAATTCAATCTATGGTTGTATAAAAAAATAAAATATTTATATAAAATATTTGGTATTGATTTATTGAAGAAACTTTCTGGATTTAATAGATTTATGAAAGCAAATAAAAACATTGATTTATTTAATGATAAAAATCTAATTACTTATAAAAATTTTCTTAGAAAAGAAGATAATAAAAGTTTAGATGAGTTATATGATGAAAGTGTTAATAGAGCGGTTAAATATATTAAAAAAGTAGATAAATATTTAAAATAGGAGGTACATATGCAAAAAATTAAGATTAATAGGGTATATAAGCATTTTAAAGGAGACAACTATTTGGTAGAAGACTTTGCGATTCATTCTGAAACAAATGAAAAATATGTAATTTATAGAGCTTTATATGGGGATAATAAATTATATGTTAGACCATATGATATGTTTGCTAGTGAAGTTGATCATGATAAATATCCGAATGTAAAACAAAAATATAGATTTGAACTCCAAAAAATTGAAAGATTAATCAAAAAATAATTGTAATAAAAATAATATTTGTAGTAAAATTATAATAGGAAGGAGTTTTATATGAACTATTTAATGATTCTTGGAATAGCTCTAGTTGTTATATTGCTTTCTAAATTCTTATTTCATGTTGAAGGAAGCAAATTAATAGGGTTAATTATCAATGTGCTAATTGGATTTGCTATTCTTTGGTTAGTCAATTACACAGGTCTTGTTTCAATACCAATTAATATTGTAACTGCATTAGTTGTCGGTATATTTGGTTTACCAGGAGTTGTGGTATTAATCTTATTAACAGTATTGGGAATTTTCTAAAAAAGATTATTCCTTTTTTATTTGCAAAATTTAATTATATAATTTGAATTATAAATTTGACAAACAAAGTTTAATATATTATAATTTCAATTGTTAAAAACGTTGAAGAAGAGGAGTAAAATATAAATATTTTATAGAGAGTTAGTGGCTGGTGTAAACTAATAAATATTGTATTTGAAGGTAGCTTTGGAGTTTAATATTTAAGCTTAGTTGAATATTACGTATACCCACGTTATGGGGTTAGAGAAAAAATTAAGGTGGTACCACGAGAAACATTCGTCCTTTGAATGTTTCTCTTTCTATTTAAAGGAGGAATTATGGAAGAACTTGAGAAAAAGTATAATTCAAAGTTAACAGAAGAAGGAAAATATGAAAAATGGTTAAAAAAAGACTATTTTAAATGTGATGAAAAATCAGATAGGAAACCTTTTATGATGGTTTTACCTCCTCCAAATGTAACGGGAGTTTTACATTTAGGTCATGCTTGGGATGTAACAATACAAGATATTATAATTCGTTATAAAAAGATGGAAGGCTATGATACTTTGTGGATTCCAGGAATGGATCATGCAGCTATTGCAACTGAAGCCAAAGTGGTTGAAAGGTTAAAAGAAAAAGGAATCAACAAATATGATTATGGTAGAGAAAAGTTTTTGGACGCTTGCTGGGATTGGACCCACGAACATGCAAATATAATTAGGAAACAATGGGCAAAGTTAGGTATCTCGCTAGATTACTCAAAAGAAAGATTTACTTTGGATGATGGATTGGCAGAAGCTGTAAGAAAGGTTTTTGTTGATTATTATAATGAAGGATTAATTTATAGAGGAGAAAAAAGTTGCTAAAACAGCTTTATCCAATGAAGAAGTTATATATTCTGAAGAGCAAAGTGCTTTTTATCATATAAAGTACAAATTAGAAAACAGTGAAGAATACTTAGATGTTGCGACTACTAGACCGGAAACTTTATTTGGTGATACAGCTGTAGCTGTTAATGAAAATGATGAAAGATATAAAGATTTTGTGGGTAAAAGAGTAATATTACCCCTTGTTAATAAATTAATACCAGTAATAACTGATGAACATGCTGATATGGACAAGGGAACAGGCTGTGTGAAAATAACTCCTGCTCATGATCCTAATGATTTTGAAGTAGGTAATAGACATAATTTGGAGAGAATTATAATTATGAATGATGATGCAACTATGAATGAAAATGTTCCTAAGAAATATCAAGGGTTAACGCGCGAAGCTGCAAGAGAGGAAGTATTAAAAGATTTAAAAGAACTTGGTTTACTTTTAAATATTGAACCTTTAACTCATGAAGTGGGACATTCCGAAAGAACTGGTGTTATGGTTGAACCAATGGTAAAAAAGCAATGGTTTGTTAAAATGAGATCACTTGCTGATAATGTTTTAGGAACTCAAAAAAGCAAAGAGGAAAAAGTTCATTTTGTTCCTTCAAGATATGAAAAAACAATGAACCATTGGATGGAAATAACATATGATTGGTGTATATCTCGACAATTATGGTGGGGACATAGAATTCCCGCTTGGTATAAAGATGATGAAATATTTGTTGGGATGAATCCTCCTGAGGGTGAAGGATGGATTCAAGATGAAGATGTGTTAGATACATGGTTCTCTTCAGCATTATGGCCATTCGCTACATTAGGTTGGCCAAAAGATACTGAATTATTAAAAAGATATTATCCTAATGATGTTTTAGTAACAGGTTATGATATTATTCCGTTTTGGGTTAATAGAATGACTTTCCAAGGCGAAAAACTTCTAGGTAAAAGACCATTTAAAGATTGTTTAATTCATGGATTAATTAGGGATAAACAAGGAAGAAAATTTAGCAAATCTTTAGGTAATGGGATTGATCCATTTGATATGATAGAATTATATGGAGCTGATGCATTAAGATACTATCTTGCTACCGATGTTGCTCCTGGAACAGACATGAGATTTGATGAAGAAAAAATTAAAGCTGCATGGAATTATATAAATAAAATATGGAATGCTTCAAGATTCGTATTATCAAATATTCAAGATTTGAAAGAATTGAATTTTGAGGCATTAAAACCTGAAGATAAATGGATTTTAACAAAATATGAAAAATGTGTTCATGAAGTTAAAAAATACATGGATAAATATGAGTTCAATAATGCAGGAGCATCTATTTATGAGTTCACATGGAATTCATTTTGCGATAATTATATAGAAATGGCTAAGTATTCAATTGATACAACTTCTACAAAATCAACTTTGTACTTTGTATTAACAAGCGTTTTAAAGTTATTACAACCATTTATGCCACATGTAACTGATGAAATTTATTCTAAACTTCCAATTAAAGAAGTAGATGATATTATGATTTCTAAATATCCAAAATATGACAAAAAATATATTTTTGAAATGGAAGAAAAAGTAGTAGATGATGAAATTGAATTTATTAAATCATTTAGAAATATAAAAGCTGAGAATGGCATGACAAAAGATATTAAAGTAATGTTTGATACGAATGATGATAATGATTTAATAATTAAAATGTTAAAAATAAAAGATAGTTTAATCACGAAACCATTGGGAATAAAATCATATAAAGTATTCTCGAATAAAGTGAAAGCTACAATATTCTTTGAGAAAGTTGAAACAGAGGCAGAAAAGTTTGCTAAAGAAGCACAAGTAAAAATATTAACCGAATCAATTAATAGAAGAGAAAAATTATTATCTAATGAAAATTATGTTAATAAAGCTCCTAAAAAAATAGTTGAAATCGACAGAAAGAAATTAGAAGAAGAAAAAAATAAATTAAAAACCCTACTTGAAGAAGTGTAATCTTCTTCTTTTTTCTTGATTGACAAAAATTAATTAAATATGTAAAATTATATTGTAATATAAAGGAGAGTTGGGATGAAAAACTTTTTTAAGAAAAATAATGCAATAATAGCTGATTTGTTAGTATATTTTGTTATGACTTTAATTGGAATAATTACTATAATTTTTCCATCAATAGGATTTGAAAAACCAGTGTTATATTCTTCGGTATTGTTCTTTATACTTGGATTCTTTAGCTTTGGAGGGTATTTCTATACTAAAGATAATAAAAAAACATATGAATTATTGTTTTTCTCTATGATTAGTATTATAAGTGGTGTATATCTATTTATATTTGAATCCTCTGATATTTCATTTGCTCTTGGAACAGGTTATTTAATGTTTTCTATTTTAAATGCTGTTAACAAATCATATTACGCATTTAAATTAAAAAAATATAATAATGAATTATGGCTTTTAAAAGCAATTTCAGTTATTGTCTTATTATTTATTTCCACTTTAGTAGTTCAAAATTTTTATAGAGTATTTAGTGAAGTTCAAACCGTAATAATAGGTTATTATTTCACTAGTTATGGAATTATTTCTTTTTTTGAAATCTTATTAATGTCTAAAGTTAATCCAAAAGCATTTAAAAACATGGTGGAAGGTAATTTTTCTAATAATAAAATGAAAAGTATTAATAGCTTGGATTCAGGAATAGCTGAATTAAATAAAATAGTTAAAAAGAGAAAAAAGAAGAAATCACATAAATAGTGATTTTTTTTGTAATCATAATTTTATAATTTCATATAATTTTATTGGGTGAATAAAGTATGGAAATTATTAAGGTATCTAGTAAAAGCATATCACAAAGAGTAGCAGGGTCTATTGCGAATGCTTTTAGAAGTGGTGAGACCAAATTGGAGATACAAGCTATAGGTGCGGGAGCATTAAATCAAGCAATTAAGGCAATAGCGATATCAAGAGGCTATGTTGCTCCACTTGGTTTTAATCTCGTTTGTATACCGGCGTTTTCGGATATAATGATTAATGGAGAGGAAAAAACAGCTATTAAGTTAATCGTGGAAGCTATGTAGCTTCTTTTTGTTTTTTAAAACTTGACATTTAAAATAAATAATATAATAATTATAAAGAAAGGGAGGACTAATGAATTATTTAGTAATAGTTGAGTCTCCAAGTAAAAGCAAAACGATAGAGAAATATTTGGGGAAAGATTATAAAGTATTATCAAGTAAGGGACATATTAGAGATTTATCGACTACTGGTAAGTTTGGTTTTGGTGTTGATATTGAAAATAATTTTAATCCAAATTATGTAATAATAAAAGGTAAAAATGGTTTGGTAAATGATTTGAAAAAACAGATGAAAAATTATGATTCTGTTATTTTAGCAACCGACCCAGATAGAGAAGGAGAAGCTATAAGCTGGCATTTAAAAGATGCATTAAATATTAAAGATGATAAATATGGTAGAGTAGTATTTAATGAAATAACTGAAGATGCGATTAAAGAAGCTTTTAAACATCCAAGAAAGATAGATGAAGATTTAGTTCACTCTCAAGAATCAAGAAGAATATTAGATAGGATAATAGGATTTAGATTAAGTAAATTAATGCAAGCAAAAACAAGTGGTAAATCTGCCGGTAGAGTTCAAAGTGTTGCATTAAAATTAATCGTTGACAGAGAAAGAGAAATTGATGCGTTTAACCCAGAAGAGTATTGGAATATAGAGGCTTTATTTAAGGATTTTAAAGCTAAATTATTTAATTATAAAAACAAAGAAATAAAAGTTACTGGAGAATCAGAAGCAGATGAAATAATTTCTAGTTTATCAAATGCGTTTGAAATTGAAAGTGCTGAAACTAAAGAAAAAAATAAGGCTAGTAGATATCCTTTTACTACAAGTACTTTAACTCAAATGGCATCTAATAGGCTTGGATTTACTGCATCTAAAACTATGAAAATAGCCCAAACATTATATGAGGGTATCGATATAGGTGATGGCCCAGTCGGTTTAATTTCTTACATGAGAACAGATTCAACTAGACTTTCAGATAACTTTGTTAAAGAAACATATGCATATATTTCTAAAAATTATGGTAAAGAATATGTTGGTTATGTAAAAAAGCCTAAAAAGAATGAAAATGTTCAAGACGCTCACGAAGCAATAAGACCAACAAGTATTAATAGAACACCAGATATGGTTAAGAAATATTTAAAACCAGATGAATATAAATTATATAGTTTGATATATCTAAGAGCGTTATGTTCACTAATGGCTAATGCTAAGATGGATGCTACTACTATAATTTTAAATAATAATGATTATAAGTTTAAAGCAACAGGTTCAGTATTAAAATTTGATGGTTATTTAAAGTTATATAACAAATATGAAGATCAAGAAGATGTAATATTACCAGATTTTAGTACTTATAAATCTAAGGTGTTGGTATCTACTGGAATCGAAAAATCAAAACATTTTACTGAACCACCTTCTAGATTTACAGAGGCATCTTTAATTAAAGAACTTGAGCGTCTTGGAATTGGTAGACCTAGTACATATGCTAAAATAATAGATATATTGAAAGTGAGAGATTATATAAATATAATTGATAAGAAATTTCATCCAACAGAGACTGGTATAACTATAACTGATAAACTTCAAGAATTCTTTAGCAACATTATAAATGCAGAGTATACTGCCAACATGGAAAGCGATTTAGATAAAATTGCTGATGGTAATGAAGTTTGGTATAAATTATTAGAGAAATTTTATAATGATTTTGAACCACTTGTTGAAATTGCTATGAAGAATATGGAAAAGGAAGCACCTAAATCAACAGGTGAAATTTGTCCAATATGTGGAAAAGAATTAGTTATTAGAAAAGGTAAATATGGTGAATTTACTGCATGCAGTGGATATCCAGAATGCAAATATATTAAAAAAGAAGAAAAAAAGATAGTTGAAATTTGTGATTGTCCTAATTGTAATGGTAATATAATTGAAAAAAAGACAAAAAGAGGTAAAATATTCTATGGATGTTCTAATTATCCAAAATGTAATATAGCCTTTTGGGATAAACCAGTAAGTGAAAAATGTCCTAATTGTGGATCGTTGAAGGTTGAAACTAAAAAAGGAATAGTTTGCCCTAACTGTAAATAAAATAGGAGGTTTTGTATGAAGAAAATATATATTAAAACTTGCAAAGACTTGAATAAATTGCATTATTTAAGAGAAGGCGAATACTTAATAGTATTATGTAATGATTTAGATTTAAAAGGAAATTACATAAGCCCAATTAATTTTAAAAATACAAATGTTATATTTGATGGTAATTTGCATAGCATAACTAATTTAAATATGGAATTTCCTTTTAAAGATAATGTGGGTTTATTTAATACGTTAGATGGATCATTGATGGTTGTAAAAGACTTAGAGTTATCCGGCTCTGTTGAAGGAAGAGAAAATGTAGGACTTTTAGGAGGAATTTTCAATGGCGTTATAAATAATTCATATTTCTCTGGTTCAACATACGGTTATGATAATCTTGGTGGTTTAATTGGAAAATCAACTGAGAAACTTATTTTAAATGATTGCACATTAGAAATGGAATATCCTTATTGTGATTTATATCAAGATGATAAAATAATTGGATACCTTGTTGGAAGTGCAAACAAATTACTTGTTTCATCTTGTGTATATGATGTTTCATGTGATAAATTATCAAGTAATTATAATGAAATTAAAATTAAACCTAAAAAAATACGTAAAAGAATTAATAAATAACTATTCATTATTTTTTAAAAATTCTCGGAGCATTTTAATTAATGCTCTTTTTTCTATTCTTGATACATAGCTTCTACTTATATGAAGATTTTTAGCAATTTCTTTTTGTGTTTGTTCTTCTTCATTGAGTAAACCATACCTTAACACAATAATTTTTTTCTCTCTTGGATTTAATACATTAATATACTTTTTTAATAAGTTTATATTTTCTTTTAGGAAAACATCATCAATTATTTCGGTGTTATTTTCTTTTATTACATCCTCATATGTTATTTCATTTCCATCTTTATCTAAACCAATAGGTTCATTTAAACTGACATTGTTTATATTTTTTTTGTTGCTTCTAAAATACATTAGTATTTCGTTTTCGGCACATTTAGCAACATAAGTTGTTAATTTAACGTTTTTATTTGGACTATAAGAGTCTATTCCTTTTATGAGCCCGATTGTACCCATGCTAATTAAATCATCTGAGTCTTCCTTTAAATTATCATATTTTTTAACAATATGAGCTACCAATCTAAGATTGTGCTCAATTAAAATACTTCTTGCTTCTTTATCACCAGAAAGCATTTTTATAATGTATTTCTCTTCTTCCTCTTTAGAAAGAGGCTCTGGAAACACATTGATAGAGTAGCTTGCTGTGAAAAACATACATTTTTTTAAAAACTCAATTATTTTTTTGAACACAATTAATCACCTAATAAAATTTATGATAAAAGTCTTAAAAATATAAGTAAAATAGAGGAATGTTTTTTTATTACAAAATTTTAAAAAATTTTGAAAAGTAAAAAAACGTAAAATCAAAAAAATAAGATAAAAAAACATTGACATTTAAAATGGACGTAGTATGATTATCATAGGAAGGTGAGGATAAAAAAATGGAAGGAAATTTACTTAATGAAATTACTGTTGTCAAAAGAAGTGGACAAAGAGTTGATTTCAATGAAACTAAAGTAGCATTAGCTATTAAAAAAGGTTTTGACAGTGTTTATGAAGACTATGATGAAAAACTAGTTAATAAAGTTAAAGAGAAAGTTCTTGAATATATTGAAAAGAATTACAAAGATAGAAAAACAATTGGCGTTGAAGATATACAAGATGCGATTGAAGAAATGCTTAAAAAGATGAAATATGATGAAGTATATGAATCTTTTAAAGGATATAGAGAAAGAAGAACTGCTTCACGTGAAGCTTTTGTTGAAAAACAACAACATAAATTTGTAAAGGCAATAGAATCTTTAGGACTTAAAAGCGCAGCTGAAGAGAATGCAAAAAGAGAAAACGCCAACGTTGATGGTGATGGGCCAATGGGAACTATGCTTCATTTTGGTTCAACAATATCAAAAGAATTTGCTAAGGCATATTTAATGGATAATAAATATGCTAGATCTCATGATGAGGGTGCAATTCATATTCATGATTTGGATTTCTGGGCAATGGGTACTACAACTTGTACACAAATTGATTTAAATAAATTATTTAAAAATGGATTTTCAACTGGTCATGGATTTTTAAGAACACCAAATAGTATTGCATCTTATGCAGCACTTGCGGCTATAGCAATTCAAGCTAATCAAAATGAACAACATGGAGGACAAAGTATACCAGCATTTGATTATTATATGGCTCCTGGTGTTTTAAAAACATTTAAGAAAGAATTAAAACAAGCAATATATAATTTATGTGAATTTGAAGGATTCAAAGAATTTATTAATTTTAATAAGGTAGAAGAAATAATAGATAAACAAGAAAGCATTGAATTTGATCAAAATGTTTTTGATGATATAACAAGTAAAAGTAATAGATTAAGGGAAATCTTTGAAGATTCGTATAAACTTGCTATGAAGAAGACTGATAGAAGTACTTATCAAGCAATGGAAGCTTTTATTCACAATTTAAATACAATGCATTCAAGAGCTGGAGCACAAGTTCCATTTAGTTCAGTTAACTTTGGAACAGATGTTTCTCCTGAAGGAAGAATGGTAATTAAAAATTATCTACTTGCTACCGAAGATGGACTTGGTCATGGAGAAACTCCAATATTCCCAATATCAATATTTAAAGTAAAAGAAGGAGTTAACTATTATAAAGAAGATCCAAGTTATGATTTATTTAGACTTGCTTGTAGAGTATCAGCTAAAAGATTATTCCCTAACTTCTCGTTCTTAGATTCAAGTTTTAATAAACCATTCTTAGTTGAAGGAGACTATACTACAGAAGTTGGATATATGGGATGTAGAACAAGAGTACTTGCTAATGTTTGTGGCCCTTCAGTTACACCAGGAAGAGGTAATTTAAGTTTTACATCTATAAACTTACCAAGAATAGGTTTAAAACATGGTATAGCTTTAGGTGAAAGAGATAAAGCAGATATGAAGGCATTTTATGCTGAGCTTGATGAAACTATGGATTTAGTTAAAAATCAATTACTTCAAAGATTTGAATGTCAATGTTCAAAAACAAGAGCTAATTTCAAATTCTTATTAGGTTCAGGTGTTTGGATTAATAGCGAAAAGATGGATAGTACTACTAAACTTAGAACTGTATTAAAACACGGAACATTATCAATTGGATTTATAGGCTTAGCTGAGACACTTAAATCATTAATAGGTGAGCATCATGGAGAAAGTGATAAAGCTCAAAAACTAGGCCTTGAAATTATTAAACATATGAGAGAAAAATGTGATGAATATACAAAAGAATATAATCTAAACTTTACGTGTTTAGCAACACCTGCAGAAGGTTTATCTGGAAGATTTGTGGCAATTGACAGATCAATATATGGAAAAATTAAAGGAATAACCGATAGAGATTATTATACAAATTCATTCCATGTACCTGTTTATTACAAAACTTCTGTTAAACATAAAATGGAAATTGAAGGACCTTATCATAAACTTACAAATGCAGGACATATTTCATATGTTGAACTTGATGGAGATACAGTAAATAATGTTGATGCATTTGAATCTGTTGTTAGAATAATGCATGACTCTGATATTGGATATGGAGCTATTAACCATCCAGTAGATAGAGATCCAGTATGTGGATATGTTGGTGTTATAAAAGACGTTTGTCCTAGATGTGGAAGACATGAGGGCGAAGGTGTAGAAATGGAAAAAATAAATTGTTATGACTGTTGTGGTCGTTAATAAATAGGAAAGGAGTATTAAAAATGGAAGAAAAAAAGAAAAAGCTTGTTGGTGAAGGAGTTAAATTTGATAGAATCAGAAGAATAACTGGTTACCTAGTAGGAACTCTTGATAGATTCAACAACGCTAAAAAACAAGAAGTTAATGACAGAGTCACTCATGGAACAAAATAAAGAATATATAAGACTTGCAGCAGACCTACAATCAGACAGTATTGTTGATGGTCCAGGACTTAGAACAGTAATATGGACTCAAGGATGCAATCATCATTGTAAAGGTTGTCAAAATCCTCAAACTTGGAGTTTTAAAGGCGGAGGACTTGTTCCAATAAAAGAAGTTTTAAAAGAAATTGATAAACTTGAATATCAATCAGGAGTAACTTTTAGTGGTGGAGACCCTATGTATCAACCTTATGCATGTGAGAAAATAGCTAAATACGCTAAGAAAAAAGGGCTTAATATTTGGGTATATACTGGATTTACATATGAAGAATTAATAGATATGTCAAAGAGTGATTCTATATATTTAGAGTTTTTAAAAAATATAGATGTACTTGTAGATGGAAAATTTATATTAGAGGAAAGAGATTTAAGCCTATTATTTAGGGGATCTAGAAATCAAAGATTAATAGATGTTCAAAAGACTTTAGAAACAGGTGAAATATCTCTTCTTAATGAATATGAGTATATGGAAGAAAAAGTATTTGAAAGAGAGCATATGTATGTTTAACATATGCTTTTTTTAATACTTTTCAAATTCTTTTTATTTGTGTATAATTTAAATATAATATGGAGTAAAATATGGGAGACTTAAAAAAAGAAAAGACAATTTTAGAAATATTATCAGAAATATATATTTTTACGTTAATTATAATCTTTCCACTTATTGTTGATTCTAGTGGCTTCTTTCATATATTTGAGTGTAAATGGTATAGTTTTTTGATTATATCATTATCTTATATTGGCACAACCATCTTAACAATTCTATACTATTTAGTTTTTAAAAAAAACAATATCTTTAAAAAGATAAAATTAAGTATAATTCATTGGTTTGCAATACTTTTTCTTTTAATTAATATTATTTCTTGTTTTATTTCACCCTTTTTCAAAAAATATGACTTGTTTGTGGGGATTGGAAGAGGTGAGGGGTTAATTGTTACATCGCTTTATGTTATAACATTTTTATTGGTTTCACTTTTTGGCAAATTTAAGAAAAAATATATTTTATATTTTTCGATTTCAGCGATACTGCTGAATTTAATAGCGATACTTCAGTATATTGGGTTTAATCCATTTAATATGTATCAATTGGGTATTGGTACACATAATGTTAGTTTTATGACAACAATAGGTAACATAGACTTTATTTCCGCTATGTACTGTATATTGTTATCCGTTTCTTTTGGAGCATATATATTTCTGGAAGATTTAAAAATATATGAAAAAATAATTCACTTATTATCTCTTACAATGGGATTTTTTATAATAGGCATAATTGATGTTCAAAGCGGTAAACTTGCATTTTTGATTACGCTAGTAATTATTTTGCCATTCATTATTAGTAATAACAAAAAATTATCTAAATTTTTAATCTCTTTAGCAGCAATTTTATTTTCATATTGTATTAATATGATTATTAATCCGGAATATCATTATAGCATAGGCAAATTAAAATTTGTTTTTCAGTTTAATTACATTGTTTTACTTTATTTTATAGTTATAGCGCTATTAATTTATGTTTCACAAATTTTAAGAAGAAATAATTATGATCTTAGTTCAAACAGAAGAGTTATAAAGTGGTTTTATATTCCAATAATATTTATTGTGTTTTGCTCAATTATATTTACATATTTTTATAATTTTAAATCAGGATTTTTATATGAAATCCATGAAATATTACATGGCAATTTTGATGATAATTTTGGCTCATATAGAATATTTTTGTGGAAAAGAACAATTAAATTAATTCCTGAATATCCGATATTAGGATCTGGTCCGGATACTTTTGCAATAAGGTTTATGAGAAGATATACTGAAGATGTAGCAAAAATAGGACCTTTAACGATTAATGATACTGCTGCAAATGTATATTTAACTATGATTATTAATATTGGTTTTTTAGGATTGGTTTCTTATTTGACTTTTATATTTGCACAAATCAAAAAGGGAATTAAAGAAATGAATTGTTATTCAAGAATATTACTGATTGCTATTATATGCTTTTTAATACAGGATTTCTTTAATTTGTGGCTTGTAATAGTGACACCAATGTTTTGGTTATTAATGGCACTACACTATATTAGTTTGAAAAATAAAAATGAGTTGTAATTTTATTAAAAATATTATAAAATAAAGTAGAAGTATAGGAGAGAGCAGTATATGGAGAAGTTTAAAAAAGAAATTTTAATGTTTTTGATTGGTGGAATAGCAATATTTGCTTTCGGAATATTTATTGGGCACCAACTTGAGACTGAATCAATTTTTTCAATTCAAGGTTATTTATTTAATTCAATAGGGGATGCAACAGATTCGAATGCAACGGATGCAAATGCAACAGATGCAAATGCAACTGATTCAAATGCAACGGATGCAAATGCAACAGATGCAAATGCAACTGATTCAAATGCAACAAGCGGAAATGCCTATTACCCTAATAATATTATATATTTAAATTACTTTCATGTTAAAACACAATCAGCGAAAGCCGGCGAAAAAGTTTATGTTGATTTTTCAACTAGCGGCGCATATTTAGAGGATATGATAGTAGTTTTAAAAAATAAAACAACAAATATAACAAACTCTCTTCAAGTTAAAGATATTTGGAATAATCCATATATAGTATTGCCAACAAATTTAACAACAGCTTCTTATGAAGTGACAGATGTTTTATTAATTGGTTTAAATGATGATGATACAAACTTTACTAAACGATATAGTAGTGTACCAAAAAATGATGCAACTTATTGGGAACTTCTTGATGTAATAAAAGTAACTGCTTTAGAAACACAAACGGTTTTAAAACTAACAGATTTAAAAATTAATTCTACAACCGCTAAACCTGGTGAAAAAGTTAGTATGAGTTTTAAAGCAAGTGAGACATTAAAAAGTTTAAAATTAGTATTTAAAACTTCGTCAAATCAAGTACTTGATGTTTATGTTAAAGATTTAACATCAAAGTCATATTTTGAAATTCCTTCAACTTCTAAACCCGGAAAATATTCATTAACAGATGTTATGCTAATTTCAAATTCCAATACAAAAATTTATTCAAATAGTAATGCTTCTGGTGTGGAAAAATTAACTTATAAATTTGATTTGGAAATTCCTGAGGAAGTAAACTCTACAGAAACTCCAAAGGAAGTTGCTAAGACATATGTTTATAATATTGAGGATGTGAATGATAATTTAATATCAAATATATATAGTTTACCTGATTCTTCAGAAATAAATATTAACGCAATTTCAAGCACATTAATTAATAGTGGCTTATTTGATTCGATAAAAGGAACAAATAAAGTTTTAAAAATTAATAATAATGATAATCAAATTATATTTAATGGAAAAGATATAATAACTTCTAAAACAATTGATGTAAATATTGAAGTTCGTTCTATAGGAGAAAATGAAGAAATATTTAATCTAGTTAAAGAAGGAATTATCGTTGATTTTCCAAATAACGGAAATTTACCTGGAAAAGCACAGGTAAGAATAAAACCAAATGATGAATTAAATCAAAAATTAAATAATAGTGGAATAAATGTTTATTACTATAATGCAGAAGAAGATAAATTTACTGCAATAGCATATAATATATCAAAAGGAAAAGATGGGTATTATGAATTTGTAATAGATCATAATTCATCATATATACTTGTTAATAAAAAGCTGGATAGCACATTGTTAACTACCGAAAAAGAAGAAAAAGTTGTGGCTTTCCAAAAGAGTAAAAAAGTGAATCTGCTATTAATTGCGGGTGGTTTATTAGTGGTAGTCGTTTCTATATTAATTGTAGTAATTATAAAAAATAAAGAAGTTATATTTAATAAAAATAAAGAGAAATAAAATTCTCTTTATTTTTTTTCTATTATAGAAAATATATAGTCATTTATTTTCTTTGTGTGATGAACGAAAGATTTGGTATCACTTTTATCGTTTTTTAAATCAAATTCTACATTCAGTAAATTATTTAAATTTGTGCCTTTCATTTTAAAATATGCTTCTTTTAAAGTATATAATTTAAATAGATTTAAATTAATATTTTTTGATTTCATAATAAATTCCTGTTCTTTTGGAGTTGCAAACCACTTTATATTTTTTATGTTTGTATTTCTAATCTTTTCAATATCAACTCCAATTTCTTTGTCGGAAATTGCGCATATAACATAATCAAATGAATGACTAATATTAAAAAATATATTTTTGTCTTTTATATATGGCTTATCGCATTTATTATAATTTATTTTTAAATCATTCAAGTTTAAGTTGTATTCACTGTTTAGCAAAATGTTTAGCAGCATTAATCCGGCAATAGATTGCTTTCTTTTTTGAGGTGTAAGTATTTTATTGATTTTTGTTTTGTAAACAATATTCAAATTTTCATAAAATGTATTCAATGTTTTATTTTTTATTTTTTGAATATTTATATATATATATTTCAAAATGGTTCACCTCAAAAACATTATATATTATTATTCCAATTTTTACAAAAGTAAAAATACCTTATTTTAATGACATGATTTAATATATTTGATATACTTAAATAGGTGATAAATATGACAAGAAAGCTTTTTTGCGACATAAGTCCAACAACGTATAAAATATCAGTTAAGAAAGAAATTTTACTTAGACACATTAAGAATATATTGAGTAGTGAAAAAATTGCTAAAACTCATTCTAAAAAAGAGTTACCTAATATTGTTAAAAGTCATAGTTCAATTCTTATAAGAAAATTACATGGTGTTGATTTAAAATTGCAAGAGAATAAAGTTACAAATATTATGCTTGCTTGTAATAAAATAAATGGAATAATTGTTCACCCTGGTGAAATTTTCTCGTATTGGAGCACAGTTGGTCCTACTGGAAAAAAGTATGGCTATAAAGAAGGACTCGTTATAGGCAGAAAAGTCGGTTTAACTTCTGGATATGGTGGTGGATTATGTCAAATGGCAAATATGATACATTGGCTGGTATTAAATAGTCCATTGGATGTAACAGAATTGCATCATCATTCTGATGCTTTATTTCCAGATGAAAGAAGAACTGTACCATTTGGTACTGGGACTTCGGTTTGCTACAATAATCTTGATTATAGATTTAAAAACAATACTGATCAAGATGTACAAATTCTTGTATGGTGTGAAAATGGTGAACTGTGTGGTGAATTAAGAAGTGAAAGAGAATTTCCATGTAGATATAAATTGATTGAAGAGAATCATCATTTTAGAAAAGAGGGAGACAAGTATTTCAGAATTTCACAAGTTTATAGAATCGTGATTGACAGACTTACAAATGAAGAAATATATAGAGAACTTATATTAGATAATCATTCTGAAGTTTTATATGATTATTCACTTATACCAAAAGATCAAATAAGAGATGATGAAAATGTTAAAAAAAATAAAAGAAGCAGTCGAAAAAAATCCAAATAGTGTTGCTTATAAAAATAGTGATGAATCCATAACATATGGACAACTATGGAAGCGTGCTTTTTATTATGCTCAGTTTTTAAAAAAGCAAGGATCTTCTCCTGTAATTATTTATGGTCACAAAAATGTAAGTGTGATAATATCTATTTTAGCTTGCTTAATTGCTGATAGAACATACGTTCCAATTGGGGAGTGTACTCCAATATATAGATTAAAAAAGATTGCTGAAATAACAAAATCAACACTGATTTTATCTGATAATGATATATCAAATATTGAAGTGGACTATTGTAATTTAGATGGACTAATTAGATATAAAAATAATAAAATAAAAAATCAAGAAAATGATATTGTATATATAATCTTTACTTCAGGAAGTACCGGGATTCCTAAAGGAGTGCCAATATCCAAAAAAAATCTTAATAACTTTATTAATTGGATAAATAACTTGAAACCATTATGTGATTTTAAAAATATAAAAGTTTTAAATCAAGCAAGTTTTAGTTTTGATTTGAGTGTAGCTGATTTGTATTATTCTTTATGTAACGGACATACTTTAGTGGCTTTTGATGGTGATGTTCAAGATAATTATGATGATATTTTTAAAGCATTTTTAGAAGTTGATTTTGCTGTTATGACTCCTACGTTTATGAAGATTTGTTTGTTAAATGATGATTTTAACGAACGAAAATTTCCAAAATTTAAGTGCGTATATTTTTGCGGTGAGCAATTAGAAAAAAAATTAGTTCAAAAGATTTTTACATCATTTCCAAATTTACAAATAATAAACGCTTATGGTCCGACGGAGGCAACATCTGCTGTATCAGCCATAAATATTACTAAAGATATGTTAGAAAAAGAAGAAATTTTACCAGTAGGAGAAATTAATAATTTTGCTACGTTAATAGAAATAGTTAATGATGAAATAATTTTAAAAGGAGATAGTGTTTTTAATGGGTATTTATTAAATTATGATGGGGGACATTATTGGGAAAATGACATTAATTGCTATAAAACAGGAGATGTTGGATATATAAAAGATGGCAAACTTTATTGTAAGGGTAGAAAAGATAATCAAATAAAATACAAGGGATATAGAATAGAATTAGCAGATATAGAGTCTAATATTAATTTGATTGATGGAATTGCTTCATCGGTAGTATTGGCAAAATATGATGATAAGAAAGTGAACGTTAAAACTATTCAAGCATTTGTTATGGTGGATAAAAAAATTGATATTGGATATATAAAAAAAGAATTAGAAAAACTAATTCCTAAATATATGATGCCGAAGATGATAAAAATAGTTGATAAACTACCTATAAATCATAACGGTAAAATTGATAGAAAGGCATTGAATAGATTATGATAGATACAAAAATTGATGTGTTAAAACTGCTTTATGAGATTTGTGAAGATGATTTGCTATATGAAAAAGATATAGATTTAATTGAAAGTGGAATACTTGATTCTTATGCATTTATTGAGTTATTTTCAAGATTAGAGGATTATGGCATAAATATTCAGCCAACTAGAATAGATAGAAATAAATTAAGAACAATTAAGGGAATAGAGCAACTTATTGAAGAAAACACAAAGTAATCATTCAAGCATTTTGTTAACATTTGAAACACTTTTAATTATTTTGAAAACTGAAACGTAACAGGTTATAATAAATGTTATGAACATAATAAATGTTGCATTATTAGATTTCACAAGGCATAAATCATATATAAAGTGCATTGTAATTGGAATTAATGAGCTAAATAGTAGATATTTTTTGGAATCCTTGTAATTATTATCTAATTTAGCTTTTTTTGATTTTCCAATAAAATAACCCATAAGTATTCCAAAAACGGCATGACATGGTATAGATATAAAACCACGTAATATGACAATTCTTAAGCCTTGAGAAAAATAGGATTTTATGTAAATAAAATTTTCAAGCGCGGCAAATCCTAATGACACAAAGGTTGAATATACTATTGGATCATACATATGATTGAAGTTTTTGTTTTTTCTAATAAATATATAGTTTAATGTCCATTTTAAACCTTCTTCTATAAAGGCTATTGTAATTAAAGATTTAAACACTATTTGTAATATATTCATTTCATAGTAAGATTTATTTAAGAATGGTATAAAACCTTTTATTAATACTTGGAAATAATAAGAGGAAATGCATGCTATAATTCCACTAATAAAAAGCAATGTTAATAGTAAAACTGGTTCTTTTTCTATTCTATCATTTATATAAACATAAAAAAGAATTAATATAATCGGGAGAATAGACAATCCATAAATTAGAATATTACTTGACATATTTTACCTCTATTAACATTTTAACATTTCTATAGCAATTTTTAAACGTTTAATGCAATAAAGTGTAAACAAAAACGATTCTAGCAATCGGGTATTGACATTGCTAATTTTGCATACTATAATAATGTTAGCACTTAAAGAAAGGAAGTGCTAATAGGAGGTGTGCGATGATTAATACTAGACAGAATGATGTTTTAAAAGCTATTATTGAAGAATATATTAAAACTGCTAGACCAGTTAGTTCTAAAAGTTTATGTAAAAAGTTTAAATGTTCTTCAGCAACAATCAGAAATGATATGGCTATGCTTGAAAATGTTGGATATCTAGAAAAGACTCACATATCTTCTGGACGTATTCCATCAGAAGAAGGATATAGATATTATGTTGATCATCTTATGGAGCCAAAAGATATAACTGGTTCTGATATGTTAAAACTTCAGACTATATTTTCAAATAAGCAATTGGATATTAACGATGCAATAAGTCAAAGTTTAGAGATAATTGCTGATATGACAAATTATACATCTGTGGTTTTAGGTTCATCTGCTAAAGATAATACTTTAAAGAAAGTAGAAGTTGTACCAATTAGTGAATCAAAAATAATCGCAATAGTGATTACAGATAAAGGACATGTTGAAAATAAAGAAATAACTTTATCTGAAAGAGTTGATTCAAAAGAAGTTATGAAAGCTACAGAACTTCTTAATAAAATGTTAGTTGGAACACCTCTTACTGAAGTTGGAAGTAAACTTGAATATGATATAAAACCAATAATATCTAATTATGTTAAGAATTATGAAGTTTTATATAATGCTTTTTATGAAGCTTTAAGTAACTTTACTGAAGAAAAAAGTGTTAAGTTTAGTGGTAAAGTCAATATGTTAAAACAACCAGAATTTGATAAGGTCGATGATGTTAAAAACATTATAAGTAAATTTGAAAGCAAAGACATTGTGAATAAAATTGAAGGAACTGATAATGAGGTTAAAGTATATATTGGCAAAGAAAGTGAATTTGATGATAATGTGACTATAGTTAAAACAAAATATAAAACACCATCTGATGAAGGTACTATAGCGGTTATTGGTCCAAAAAGAATGGAATATGAGAGAGTAGTTACACTCTTAGAATATATTAAGAAAAACATAGAGGAGAATAGTAATGAAGAAAAATAAAGATAAAGAATGCAAATGCAATAAAGATTCTAAATGCAATGAAGAATGCAAATGTGGTGATAATTGCAAATGCAAGAAGGAAGCTGAAGATAAGTATCTAAGACTTCAAGCAGAATTCATTAATTTTAGAAATAGAACATCTATAGAAGTATCAAATTTATTAAAGTATGAAGGAGAAACTTTTATTAAAGAACTCCTTACTACTGTTGATAATTTTGAAAGAGCTATTACTATGGATGACAATAATGATTTATCTGATGAAGTAAGTAAATTTCTTAGTGGATTTAAAATGATTTATGGAAATTTAAAAAGTTTATTAGACAGTTATGAAATTAAAGAAATAGATGCTTTAGGTAAAGAATTCAGTCCAACATATATGGATGCAGTTTTAACTGAACATGATGAAAATAAACCCGCAAATGTAGTTGTCGAAGTTCTTACTAAAGGATATATGTATAAAGATAAAGTTATTAGACCTGCTATGGTAAAGGTAAATAATTAATGAGAAAGGGTTCAATATTACTTTTATCACTTATTGGTTCACTTGCTGGATATGATAATGAGAGTATAGATGAAATGATAGATCATTCTCTAAATTACAATGAAGCAATGGAAACTGCAAGTATTAAACTGGATTTATTAATGTTTAAACTTTTAGATGCTGGTTTTTCAGAAGATGAAGTATATGAAATGGTTAATAGTCTTTTACCAGAAGGCATGGAAGAATTAACTGAAGAACAAAAATGTGTTGTTAGAACAGATGCGAAAAAATTAATTAAAAAAAGAAAGGAAAATTTAAATTATGAGTAATAAAATTATAGGTATAGACTTAGGTACTACTAATAGCTGTGTAGCAGTTTTGGAAGGTGGAGAAGCTAAGGTAATTCCAAATGCGGAAGGAAATAGAACAACGCCATCTGTAGTATCTTATAAAAATGGAGAAATTAGAGTAGGAGATGTGGCTAAAAGAGAAAGTCAAACTTCTACTGATGTTATTAGTTCAATTAAAAGATTAATGGGAACCGATAAAAAAGTAAAAGCTAATGGAAAGGAATATACACCTCAAGAAGTAAGTGCACAAATTCTTATGAATTTAAAGAAAAGTGCTGAGGATTACTTAGGAAGTGAAGTTAAGAAAGCAGTTATAACTGTTCCAGCATATTTTAATGATGCTCAAAGACAAGCTACTAAAGATGCTGGTAAAATTGCTGGCCTTGAAGTTGAAAGAATCATTAATGAACCAACAGCAGCAGCTTTAGCTTATGGACTTGATAAACAAGATAAAACACAAACTGTACTTGTTTATGACTTAGGTGGAGGAACATTTGATGTATCTATCCTTGAATTAGGTGATGGTGTATTTGAAGTTAAATCAACTGCTGGTAATAACAAACTAGGTGGAGATGATTTTGATAATAGAATTATAGATTATCTAGTATCTGAATTTAAGAAAGATAATGGTATAGACTTATCTAAAGATAAACTTGCTATGCAAAGATTAAAAGAAGGTGCTGAAAAAGCTAAGAAAGATTTAAGTGGAGTTGTAACAACTCAAATAAGTCTTCCATTTATAACACAAGGAGCTAATGGACCACTTCATTTAGATATGACTTTAACAAGAGCTAAATTTGAAGATTTAATTAGTGACTTAGTTGAATCAACTAGAAAAGAAGTAAGAAATGCATTAAAAGATGCTGGACTTGATAAGAAAGATATTAACAAAGTATTATTAGTAGGTGGATCTACTCGTGTTCCATGTGTTCAAGCATTAGTTAAAGAAGAATTAGGACAAGAACCAAGTAAAGAAGTTAACCCAGATGAAGCAGTTGCTATGGGAGCTGCTATTCAAGGTGGAGTTTTAACAGGTGAAGTTGAAGACTTAGTATTACTTGATGTAACTCCATTATCTCTTGGTATTGAAACTCTTGGTAATGTAATGACTGTATTAATTCCAAGAAATACAACAATTCCAACAACTAAATCTCAAGTATTTAGTACTGCTGCTGATAATCAACCGGCTGTTGATATTCACATTTTACAAGGTGAAAGACCAATGGCTAGTGATAATAAAACACTTGGACATTTTCAACTTACTAACATACCACCAGCACCAAGAGGAGTACCTCAAATTGAAGTATCATTTGATATAGATGCTAATGGTATTGTTAATGTAAAAGCTAAAGACTTAGGTACAAATAAAGAACAAGCCATAACAATTACATCTAATACAAATTTAACAGATGAAGAAATAGATAGAATGATGAAAGAAGCAGAAGCTAATAAAGAAGCTGATGAAAAGAAAAAGGAACTTGCTGAAGCTAAAAATGAAACTGAACAATTAATATTTACTTCTGAAAAAGCTGTTAAAGATTTAGGTGATAAAGTTAAAGAAGATGAAAAGAAAGATATTGAATCTTTAGTTGAAGATGCTAAAAAAGCATTAGAAACAGATGATTTAGATAAGATTAAAGATGCTAAAGATAAATTATCTGAAAAAGCAATGGCATTATCTTCTAGAGTTTATGAAGAAATAAATAAAGCAAATCAAGAAGCACAAAATAGTTCAAACAACACATCTGAAGATAAAAAAGAAGATAATGTTAAAGAAGCAGAATACGAAGAAAAATAATTAACTAATAGGACTCATTCTTTGAGTGAGTCCTATTATAATATAAAGGGTATGATAT
>CAJOJR010000005.1 GCA_905235065.1 uncultured Bacilli bacterium | reverse complement strand
TGTCTTAGATGTTAAAAATAAAAAGAATAATAAGTATTTATATATAATTATTGGTTTAGTTATTATATTGGGGATAATATTAGTTATTAAAGTTAATTCTAATAATGACTTTGAGTTTAAAACATTATCCACTAGTTGTAATAATTTTAATATAAGTGGTAGTATATCTTATAATAAAAATAAATCTGCAATATATATTTCTAATATAGATTATTGTGGTGGGGATGATAATGAAATATATAAAGAGATAACATGTAATTTATATGAAAAAAATAATGATACTATTAAGTTAATAAGTAGTTGTGGTAATGGTAATAATATTAAATTAGAAGACTATTTAAAGAATGTAAATATATCTATAGATAATTATGTTAAAGATTGTAAAGAATATTCTGAAAATAGTTTATATTTAGAAATAAATGCTATTAATAAAAATGATAAAACTACTAATTATAAAATACCAGTTAATTTAAATGATGCATGCAAAAAGGATTAATCAATTGATTAATCCTTTATTTTTATATATGTAATGTTTTAACTTTTATATTAGTTTTTAAATCATACATTTCATTATCATAAACGCATTCAGGAGTTAATGTTAATTCTTTTTCTATATTTTTATTCATTAACTCTATTTCTGATTGAGCCACTTTTGTACACTCTCTCATCTTCTTATAAAGTGCTCTTGCACCAGTATTTGATTTAAACGCTTCTTCTGCTAGTGCATCTATAAATCCATCTTCAACTATAACAGTAGTATTAAATCTTTTCATTTTTTTAATAAATAAATCTAGTGGATTTATTTTAGCAGAAATTAATATATTTTTTAAATCTTCTTTTGTTAATTTATCGATTACTTCAAGTAAGGTAATTCTTCCTACAAATTCAGGTGGTATTCCATATTTATCTAAATTAGATACATCATAGATGTCCCCTACTGGTTTATCTGTTTTTCTTTCATTTCCAAAGCCAAGAGTTTTAGGTGGTGTAGCAAGTTCTCCAAGTCCTGAGAATGCCCCACTAAATGCAATTGTTGTATTTAGTGTATTAAATGTTTTAAGTTGTTGTTGCATTCCCTTACCCACTTCATAAGTGTAATCTCCACCTTCAAGTAGTTTAAGCATTGATTGAATAACACCAACACCAGATACTGAATCATCTCTTCCACTTGCTTTTTTATCTATTTCATCAATTATTATAATACCCTTTTGAGCAAGTTCTAAGTCTCCGTTTGCTGCCTCTATTAAGTCTTCAAATATATCACTTATATTTCTTCCAACGTATCCAGCTTTTGTAAACTGAGTAGAATCTTCTATTACAATTGGAAGACCGACTGTTTCAGCAATTCTTTTGAATATAGCAGTTTTACCACATCCAGTTGGACCACAAACTAAAATATTAGCTTTTTCTTCAGGCAATTCTGCATTTAGATTATCATTAATCGCGCTTAATATTGGTAATATATGTTTATCTTGACCAATGATGTATTTCTTAGTCTCTTCATATATTTTCTTCATATCAATTTCAGTCGGTATTGATTTATACACTTTTTCATAGTCAACATCAACATCATAGTCATCCGGAAATTCCAAATTTAATTCATCTTCAAATATATTAGAAATTGGCCCATCCATTTCAACATCATACATTAATGGATCTTTCCTTTGACAAGAAGTTTCTACTTCTCCATATTTATTAATATTCTGATAAAAAGTATACATTTTTAATGCTGTAACATAACTTTCTTTTAGAGAATTTACATTTTCATTATATTGTTCATCTGAAGTTTTTACTCCAAATGCTGCATCTAAAAATCCCAAATTATATGTTACTCTAAATCTTTTAAAATACGAGTATTCATTGGAGTTCCATAAACATATTTAGTCATTATATTGCCCCTGTTTTCCATAAATTTTAATGCTTTATTGTTTTCAAAAAATTCATGTAATTCTTCTTCTTTATCTAATTCTTCTAAAGAGCGCTCTTTGAACTCCGAATCAATTATAAAATATTTTTTGCCTTTTATTTCTTTTTCAAGACCCTCTACATAATCAACTGCTTCCAAAGAACATCCTTTGCCTTCTACAAATTCCCCTCTTCTAAATATTACTGCATAATTCTTTTCCATTCAAAACTCCCTAATATATTTATTATAATTCTACATTATGATAAACATTACTTACATCATCAACTTCATCTAACATAGCAAGAGCTCTTTTAAATTTTTCTAAGTCTTCACCTTCTAATTTAACAGTGTCTTTTGCATATTTAGATATTTCTTCTACTTCTATTTTTTTATTTGGAAAATTATCTTCTAATACTTTTTTCATTTTATAGAAATCTTGTGGTTCACCATAAATTAATAAAGTATCTCCATCCATCTCAATATCTTTAAGGTCAACTCCTTCATTAAACATAACTTCCATTATTTCTTCTTCATTAGCATCTTTTATTCCTAAAACAGCTAGGTGATCATACATATATGATACTGCTCCCATTGAAGCAAGTTTTAATCCTGTTTTATTAAATACTGTTTTAATTAAAGAAAGTGCTCTATTAACATTATCCGTTAAGCATCTAATAATTAAGTTACTTCCTCCTTGTCCAAACGCTTCATATTCACATACTTCATAATTTTCAACAGTACCTTTTTTTACTTTTTCAATATTTCTATTAATAACATCAGCAGGCACTTGTTCTTTTTTAGCTTTTTCTATAATTCTTTTTAATTCCAAGTTATTCACTGGATCCGGATTAGATTTAGCTGCTTGATATATCTCCTTTGCATAAATTGAATATAATTTTGATTTAGCTGCAGCAGTCTTTGCCATAGATGCAGCTCTAACTTCATGTGCTCTTCCCATAATTCACTCCTTAAATAAAATTCATATTTTTATTTTACTACAAAGAAAAAATAAATAAAACATTTTTATTAATAAAAAAAGAAACTATTCATTAGTTTCTTTTAATATTTCATTTATTTGTTCTTTGTTTTTATTAATTAGTTCATTTAAAGCAATATTAAATTCATTATCATCATCTATTTCATAAATAATGTCATTTATTATTTTTACTAAAGAAGCTTTCTTAGTTTCTTCATTCATTAAATAAAGATATTTATTATTATTAAGTTCAAACAAATCAATTACTATATAAGATTTATTATCTTCTAAAGTTATCTCATTTCCTATTTCATAATTCATATTATTCTCCTTTAAAAACCTGGCTTGTGCGTTTCATATGAATTATCATAAAGTTCAAATCCGGTTTTAGGATCTATATTTTTACTACTTTCATTATCTTTTTTAATACCAGCCATTAAAAGTGCACCAGCTCCTAGAACAAGGCCTACCTTAATAATAAATTTGATAAACTTTTCATCATTTAATTTATATTTTTTTCTTGAACTTGTTACTTTCTTACCAGAACTGCTAAAACTTCTTACATCCCTACTATGTTCATTAATAGCTTGTATTCTAGCTGAATTTTCTTTATATAAATCAGTATTATTCATATATGATACTCCTTTACTATAATTTTATTTTACTACAGGCATACATAGTTTACCATTTAAAGGTTAAAACTTTACACAAATTTTACTATTAATAAAAGAAGGCATAACTGCCTTCTTTAATCAATTGATCTTATACTTTCTATAAATTTATTATAAGATTCATAATTTAAATAATCTTTGGAACTAATAAAATCTTTTACGTCTTCTTTGGCTTGTAATAATATTTTATAATCTTCTTTAAGACTTGCTATTTTAAATGACATATCTCCACTTTGTTTAACCCCAAATAAGTCACCTTCTCCACGCATTTCAAAGTCTTTTTCTGTTATATAGAATCCATCATTACTTTCAGTCATTACTTGTAATCTTTTATTTTTATTTGAACCTATTAAAATACATGTTGAATCAAAAGAATTTCTTCCTATTCTTCCCCTTAATTGATGAAGAGTAGCAAGTCCAAATCTTTCGGCATCATATATAACCATCATAGTAGCATTCTTAACATCTACCCCAACTTCTATAACAGTTGTTGATATTAAAATTTGTGTTTCACCTTTAACAAAACTATCCATTACTTTTTCTTTATCAGCTTTAGATAATTTTCCATGAAGAATACCTATTTTAACTTTATTATTAAAAGCTACACTCATTTTAGTTTTAAGTTCATTAACAGTTGTTAAATCTAGAGTGTCACTTTCTTCAATTAAAGGAGATACTACATAAATCTGATGATTATTATCAAGTTCATTTTTCATTAAAGATAAAACATCAGTTATTTCTTTTTCACTTTTAATAATAGTTTTTATTTCTTTTCTACCAGCAGGTTTAGTTTTAATATAAGATATATCCATATCACCATATAAAGTTAAAGCATATGTTCTAGGTATTGGAGTTGCGGACATATAAAGAGTATCAGGAAGTAATCCTTTATTCTTAAGACTCGCTCTTTGGTTAACTCCAAATCTATGTTGTTCATCTGTTATAACTAAACCTAGATTTTTAAATTCAACAGCTTCACTTATTAAAGCATGAGTTCCAATTACTAAATCATATTTACCAAGTTTTATTTCTTCTTGTATAACTTCTTTTTCTTTTTTAGTAAAACTTCCTAGTAATAAACCAACTCTTATATTAGTGTTAAAAAGTAGACTTTTAACAGTGTTATAATGCTGCATTGCAAGTATTTCAGTAGGTGCCATCAAAGCAGTTTGATAGCCTGATAAATTGTTAATATATGATGCAATAACACTAACAACGGTTTTACCACTACCCACATCTCCTTCAAGCATTCTATTCATTCTTATATTGCCTGATAAATCTTCATATATATCATTTACAGCTTTTACTTGATCACTAGTAAGTTCAAAAGGTAAACTTCTTATAAATTCATTAACTTTCTCTTTATCAATCTGTCTTATATATCCTTCTTTTTTAGACTTGTTTACTTTCTTTAAATAAGATATTTTAAACATAAACTCAAAGAATTCTTCATATATAAGTTTTAACTTAGCCATTTTTAATTCTCTAGCGCTTATAGGATTGTGAATATATTTTAAAGCTTTATTTTTATCTATAAATTTATATTTTTTATTTAAATACTCTGGTACCCTATCCTCAATATCTATATTCATATTTAATGCATTAAATATATATTTCTTAAGCATTGTATTTGATAAACCACTTGTTAAATGATAATAAGAATCAATTCTTCCACTTGGGATTTTTTCTAATTTTATATCTGAAGCTACAAAAGTATTGTTATTAGCGCTCCATTTACCGGTTATAGTAATATCCATACCAAGCTTAAGATTTTGTTTTAAATAAGCTCTATTAAATATAATAACTTTAAATACTTTTTTATTAGATCCCACTCTAAAAGTTAAACTATTCATCTTTGCATTAAATCTTCTTAAAGTTGGATAACTATCTATAATCGCATGCAAAGTATAACTTTTACCATCTTCAAAAGTAGTAACTTCATCTATTTTACTAACTGTATATTTATAAGGATAATAATTAATCAAATCCTCAATAGTATTTATACCTATTGTATTTAAATACTTTAATGATTTTTCCCCTATTCCTTTTACTTTTAACAATTCACTCATAGTCCCTCTAAAAACATTTATATTATATCAAAAAATATTTAAATATAAAAGAAAAAAGTGTTTTAATAAAAAACTAACGATAATATATATAGGAGGATTTATGAACTATTATAAAGAAATAAAAAATATTTTAATTTCTAATGAAGCATACAAACAAGTTAAAGACTATTATAAGAATAGAAATGATTTAATGAGCTATTATAATGTTGGTAAATTATTAATTGAAGCTCAAGGTGGTGAATCTAGAGCCAAATATGGAGATAATTTAATTAAAGAATATTCAAAGAAGTTGACTAAAGAGTTAGGCAAAGGATACACGTCTAGTGAACTAAAAAGAATGAGACAATTTTATTTGTTTCAAAAAGGTGCACCACTGGAGCACCAATTGACATGGTCTCATTATAAGATACTCATACCATTAAAGAATATTAATAAAATAAATTATTATATTAATAAATGTATAAAATATAATTTAAGCAAAAGAAAACTAATAGAGTTAATCAAATCAAAAGAATATGAAAGATTAAGTGATAAAACAAAAAATAAATTAATTAATAAAGAAAAAGTAAATATTGAAGATAATTTATTAAATCCAATTATAATTAGTACTAATAATATAGATGTTGATATATTTAATGAAAAGATTTTAAAAGAATTGATATTAAATAATATTTCTGACTTTATGGATCAACTTGGAAATGGATATTCTTTCATTAAAGATGAGTACCCTATTCTTATTGGAGATAGATATAACTATATTGATTTGTTATTATTTAATTATATTTATAATTGTTTTATTGTTATTGAATTAAAAGTTACTGAACTTAAAAAAGAACATATAGGTCAAATACAAACTTATATGCATTATATTGATCAAAATATTAAATCTATATATCAAGATAATACTATTGGAATTATTATATGTAAAAAAGACAATAAATTTGTTATGGAATATTGTTCTGATGAGAGAGTTTTAAGAACTGCTTATCAATTAAACTAAAGAAACTCCTATTCAGGAGTTTCTTCTTGTGGGTTTTCTTCCACTACTTTATTACTTTTATAATATAAATTTAGTGTATCTCCGGCTTTAACAACAAGTGTTCTTTCATGCATCGATTGACTCACAAAACTCATACCATTTATATCAGTTAATTCTTCATTTGTATCATAGTTTATAAAATGAATTGATATATTATTTTTATTTGCCCAATCTTTGGCCCCGGAATAACTATATTTTGAGAAATCAGGTACTGTTGGAAGTTTTGTTTCGTTATAACTCTTATTACCAACTAGTTCTTGTTCATAAGGTTTATTAACTGAGAATGAGAATTCTTTTATAACATTTGGTTTTATTATTTCGAGATTTTGTTTCATTAAATTAACAATGTCATTCATACTACCTTTATAGTTAAAGAATGCATATCTAATACCATTAGCATTTGGTTCCCAAACATTCATATCATAACCTCTTAAGAATGTTTTTTGGATATTAACAAGTTCCAAGTCTTTAGCACCTATTAAATTTTCTAAAACTTCATAGAATGAAAACATATCATTAACAGATAAATCAGTATCTATATTTTTACTTATTACGTCAAGCACTTCTAATAATTTATTAACATTTCTTATTTCTTTTACTTTTTTAATAATTCCCTCAATAACTAATTGTTGATTTTTACCTCTTATAAAATCATTTCTAGGTCCTTCTGTTAATGTTGGGCAATGATATTTCATTAATGATAAATTATCAGCAGAATGCCTATTTCTAGATAAAGCTAAAGCTTGTTCTCCATTTAATACTTGAAGTCCTTTTTCTTTAACGAATACTGTTTTATCTCCCCAAGAACGAGAACTATTCTGTTCACAAAAAGCATAAGGAACGTCAACTTCTACTCCACCCAATGCATCTACAAGATCCACAACACCTTTAAAATTTATTTTAATATAGTAATCTATATTTAATCCAGTAATACTTTCAACTGTGTTTTTAACACATTTAGCACCTCCATAAGCAGAAGTATTTATTTTTTGAAATTGTCTATTACCACAAGCCACTTTAACATAAGTATCTCTTGGGATTGAAAACATTGTGGCATTTAAAGTCTTAGGATTAAATGTTACTATCATTATAGTATCACCATTAAACGCTGCATTTACATCAGATATAGAGTCAACTCCAAGTATTAAAAGTGTAAATGGTTTTGTCAACGCTTTACCATTCGTATCAGTGTTATTTTTTTCTTCAATAGATTTATTTTTTAATTTTTCAGAGTATTCTATAACCTCAATGCCTTTTTCAGACAAATCAGCATATTCCTCAAAACTTATGAATAAATCTTTATAGTTACTATTTATAAATATTAAATCAACTTCTTTTTTATATAAGGCTCCCATTAAATCTATAACACTATTATAATTGATTATTTCATTATTCTTACTTAATGAGTTCTTTTCTATTACTTTGTTTGGCAAAATATATAATTCTATATCTTCAGTATCTTCTACTATCCCTATTTTTGAATTTGTTACATCTTCAATTGTTTTATATTTTTCATTAAATGTTAATAAAACTGTTTTATATGATATTTCTTCTTTTCTAAAGAAATTCAGTTTAGAATGAACTCCAGTTAAAAAATAAATGCCCACCAAATAGATACCACATATTATTACAATACATATACTTGATAAAATGAATCTTTTCTTTCTCTCGAATCTATAATTCTTATTTTCCAAATACCCAATAAATAATGATATATAACATACTAAAGCTATTAAAAGAATAATATAAAGCTTTTTTAATCCTGTAAATAAAATTAATGAGTATATTAAAAATCCACTTGATATTCCAAGTAAAATTAATAGTATTATTTGAATTATTTTATATGCTTTATTTTTCATAATTAGATTATACAACATTTATGCTTTTTTCTCAATGGTGTATTGACTAAATTATATATTAGTATTAAACTTATAATTGTAAATAAAAAAATTAGCCTTATTAAGAGTGACTGAGGGAATAGGCCCCATGAAGTCCGGCAACCTGCCTTAATAGGTGTTGGTGCTAAATCCTACGGTAATCCGAAAGATGAGATTGTAATATATATTTCACTTAGGATTTATCCTAAGTTTTTTTAAGGCGTGAGGGAGGTAAAAATGAAAAAATTATTTACATCAGAATCAGTAACTAATGGGCATCCTGATAAAGTTTGTGATCAAATTTCAGATGCTGTATTAGATGCTTATCTAAAAGGAGATCCTGATTCAAGAGTTGCTTGCGAAACAGCTATTTCTTGTAAAGGAGTTCTAGTAATGGGTGAAATTACTAGTAAAGCTACAGTAAATGTAGAAAAGATTGTAAGAGATACAATTGTTAAAATCGGATATAATGATCCAGAATTAGGATTTGATGGTAACACTTGCAAAGTTACCATTGAACTTAATAAACAATCAGCAGACATCGCATTAGGTGTTGATAATTCATTAGAAACTAAAAACGGAAGCGAAGTAGAACGTGGTGCTGGTGACCAAGGAATGATGTTTGGTTATGCAACTGATGAAACACCAGAATACATGCCAATGCCATTAATGTTATCTCATAAACTTGCTAAAAGACTAATGAATGTTAGACTTGATGGTACTTTAAAATACCTAAGACCTGATGGTAAAACACAAGTTACATTAGAATATAATGAAGATGGAACTGTTAAAAGAATTGATACAATAGTAGTATCTACTCAACATAATCCAGATGTATCAGTTGAAAAAATAGCTGAAGATATAAAAGAATATGTAATTAAACCAGTTATTGATCCAAAATTAATTGATGAAAACACAAGAATTTTAGTTAACCCTACTGGTAGATTTGTTATTGGAGGTCCAGCTGGTGACTCAGGTCTAACAGGAAGAAAAATTATAGTTGACACATATGGTGGAGCTTGCGGCCATGGTGGTGGAGCTTTTTCTGGCAAAGACTACACTAAAGTTGATAGAAGTGCATCATATTATTCAAGATATGTTGCTAAAAATTTGGTTGCAGCTGGCATTGCACATAAAATAGAAATAGAGGTTGCATATGCAATTGGGGTTGCTAAACCAGTTAGTTTATATGTTAATACATTCGGAACAAGTAAATATTCAGATGATGAAATATTAGAAGTAATTGACAAAGTATTTGATTTTAGACCATCAAGTATTATTAGATCTTTAAATTTAAATACTCCAATCTATTCAAATACTGCAGCTTATGGACATTTTGGTTGGGATAGTTATCCTTGGGAAAATTTAAATAAAGTAAATGATATAAAAGAAGCAATTAAATAATTGCTTCTTTATTTTAACTTATTCATGTATATTCTATCTATCAAGCATTCAGGTAATAAATTCATTAAAACCATACTTATATTATTCTTTACTCTATAACATATTCTAGGTTTTTTTGATTCACAAGCTTGTACAATTGAATATAATAAATACTTTATATTTTTAGAACTTCTAAATTCATTTTTCATTAATTTAGACATAGCTTTTAATTCATTTTTATAATAATTAGTGTTATCAATTGATTCTTTAAAACTATCTATTGCATTCTGCCTCATAGGTGTTTTAAATGGTCCTGGTTCAATCTTTATAACTTTAACTCCTAAGAAATTTAATTCTCTTCTTAAAGTATCATTATATGCCTCAACAGCATACTTACTTATCGAATCAACACCATTAAATGGAGAAGGACTCATCCAACCACTTTCAGAACTTATATTAATTATTCTACCAGTTTCTTTATTTAAAAGCGGGAAAAACACATTATTAACTCTCATCATACCAAGTAGATTAACATCTACTGCTTTTTTTAATTTATTTAAATCATCTTCAATTAATGAACTTATATATCTTATACCAGCACAATTAATTATTACATCTAAATATAATGTTTCTTTTGCAACTTTCATAAATGCATCTAATATAGTTTTTTCTTTTGTAACATCCATATAAATAGGACTAATATTTTTAGCTTCCATGCTTCTTAGCACTTCTTTATTTTGATCAGTAGCAAATACCTTCCATCCTCTTCTAGCCATTGTTTCAGTAATAGCCTTACCTATCCCACTAGCCGCACCTGTTACTAACATATACTTCATATTATCACTCCTATTTATTCTTTCTTAATTATATCATCTTATTATACTTTTTTCCATATAAAAAATAAGCTATAAAGATAGCTTATATTCGATTAATTTATTTGACAAATCTTTCAAACTAAAACCGTTTGTTATGTAATTAGGAATAATTTCTATATCATTTACTATATCAAATAAATAAATCATAAAATCTAATTTCTCATATATATTTAACTTATTAAAATAATTCATTATTTCACTAACCTTCTTATCTTCATCTATCTTTGAACAAGTTAAATATACCTTTAAAACTTCCTCTATTTTACTTATATTAAATTCACTAGGTATTATTTTCTTTCCTTTGTAAATAATATTTCCACTATTCCAATAATTAAAAATTTTATAAGCAAGATATACTTTTTGATATTTATTTAAATTATCTATTTCCATAATATTATTATGGGTTATTCTTTATTTATAATACATTTTTATTTCTAGAATAATGAAACATATATTGAATAACCAATCCGGAATACTCCCCATATTTCTCTCTTGCTTCTTTTTTTATAATACTTTGATTATCTTCATTAAAAATTTTTTTAACCCAAGTGTCTATTGGAAAAGTATCTAATTTACCATAGCCAAATAAAAGAATACATGAAGCAACTTTCATTCCTATTCCTTTTACTTCCATTAATTTATTCATCGCATCTTCACTTGATAATTTATTTATATTATTTAAATAATTTTTATCTTTTTTTATTTCATTTAATGCATTTATGATATATCTACTTCTAAATCCTACTTTACACTCTTTAAGTTCTTCTTCATTAGTATCTTCTAATTCATTAAATGTTGGAAATAAATAATATTCATTATTATTAAATATTACTTTTTTACCATATTTTTTTGATATTTTTTCTATACAAGAAGAAATATTTCTAACACTATTATTTTGACTTATTATATAACTTATTAACATCTCAAAATTAGGTTGATTAAGTATTTTATAGCCTTTAGAGTATTCTATAATATCTTTTATATTAGGATTTTTACTAAGCATTTCACTATTTATTTTATTATAGTCTCTATTTAAATCTAAATACTCTATTACTTTTTCTTCTAAGTGTTCTTCATTATTAGAGTTTAATACTAAATATTTATTATCTTCTTTAATATTAACTACTCTATCACTTAAAATAACTGTAAAACTACCGTCTATTTCTTCTTTTATTCTAAAGGCTTGACCACTCAAAAGAGTGGCCTTTAAATTTATATTATTCTTCAGTATTTTCTTCATTTTTATCTAATCCTAAATGTTTATAATAATCATTTGATAATATTAAATTTGACATCCTAAATCTTGCATTTGCTTTCGCAGTTACTTCTTCAACATATCCTTCAGGTACCTCTACAGGTATTTTCTCAGTTTCACCTTCAGCATTTTTAACTTCTTTTTCAAATGGTTTAAAAACACCTTTTATTGAATTATATGTTCCTTTATCAGTTATCCAACTTCTATCACTTAGTATTACTAATCCTTCTTCATCATCAGATAACATATCTCTTCCCATAAATAATCTTGAATCAAAGTTAAGACCAAATAAGTTATAAACTGTTGGAATAATATCAATACTTGTTGTGTATTTAGTAACCTCTATTGGTTCAGTAATCGCACTATTATAAAGAATAAAAGTTGTTCTATAGTTTTCAAATTTATCTGTTCTATCATATCCAACAATACTACTCATTTCTTTTCTTTCGTTCTTAAGTCCGTAAGGATAATGATCAGGTGAAATAACTATTACTGTATCATCTAAAATGCCATATTCTTCTAATTTTTGTAATAAGTATTCCATTGCTTTATCAAATTCCATATTACATGCGATATAAGCTTTTACTGCTTCACTATATGGTAAATTCTTAACTTCACTCCAATGCTTATTAGACATTGAATTACCCATTCTACTATAATTTAAATGTCCACTCACAGTCATGTAATAAGTTGCGAAATGTTGAATCTCTTTTTCTTCTGTCTCAGTTTTTTCAACCATACTTGAAACAGTTTCATCTATTTCACTAGTATCTACATTTAAATTATAAGCATAATCATCAAGAGTAACTTTCATCATATCTAAATCACTCTCAGGCCATTGTTTACAATTCATTCTTTTTTGAAGACCATTACCACATCCAATATATGTAAATCCCATATTAGGATGAGATAAATTTCTGTCATAATATTTATAAGAATTATTATGATATGCCATTGTTTTATACCCAAGTGTTTTAAACATATTACCTATCGCGAATGGTTGATATGTGAAACTACTTCTATACATACTCCATACACCCTCTTTAGGTATTAATCCAGTCATATTTAAGTATTCTCCATCAGAAGTACTTACTGGATATAATGGTTGATAGAAATTTTTAAATACAAATCCATTATTAGCAAGTTTATATAAAGTTGGTGTTAATGTTTCGTCAACAGCAAGTGTATCAAACCCTTCTGCAGTTATAAATATTAAGTTTTTATCTTTAAACATACCAGTATAATCATTTTGTTTTGTTGGTGATACATTTTTAAAGTATTCATGCATATTTTTAATATTTTCACTTGTTTCGTTTTCAATTAACGCATCAAAATCTATATCTAACATATTATATTTTACTTCAGGAATTATTTCGACTGGATTAATGTCTTCCACTTCAGTCTTTTCTTCAAAGCCAAATATAAATCTAGCTAAATCATATCTAGTCATAGTAAGAAGACCAACTTTTTTAGCAGTTATCATTGGAGCATGTGTTTTAGCATATAAAGTATTCAATGAATAAGGACCCTTATTATCAAGTTTAATAACTAACAAAGTTGATAAATAGAATATTACAGTTAATATCAAATAAATCATTGATTTTTTAAACTTAAGTCTTCTAAAACTAAATATTTTTTTATTAAATATTAAAAATAATATAAAAGGTACAATCATGATTAATAAAACATACCAAATACCAATCATTATCTTAAAAATATCTTTAGCAAACGCCATTACTTGACCAGTACCATTCATAAGAGAAAATACAGAAAACATTGATTGGTAAAAATTAAAATATACTGCTTGAGCCATAAAAATAATTGTTATTATAAATGATAAAAGTATAACTAAAATCTTATTTACTTTTTCATTAAATAAATTAGTTATTAAGTAAAAGAATGTTATTATAGGTATACTGAATAATATTAAATATAATAAATCTATATTTAAAAATGTATTAAATATAAATATTCTATACATTATTTCCAAATATATAATTAAAAACCCATACCAATATAAATTTTTAAGTTTATTTTTCATTTTATCACCTACTTCCATTTAATTATATCACATTATTATATTTTAACTATAACTTTTATTTTGTTTTATATTATGATATTATTAATCTATAAAAAGCGTTAGGATGGTTAGTATGTTAAAAGAGATTATTACATTTGTTGGTAATACTTACCCAAATGCAAAAGAAATATATAATTCTATTGGTGCAATTTTCAGTATAATGCTTGCTTATAAAACAATATATATAATTATTGGAATATTTTTTACAAGAAAGTTTAAACCGGCTAAGAAAAATCACAAATACGCTATATTAATTGCAGCTAGAAATGAAGAAAAAGTTATTGGAAATTTACTAGATAGTATAAATAAACAAGACTATGATATGAAAAAAGTAACAACTTTTGTAGTCGCGGATAATTGTACTGATAATACAGCTAAAGTTGCAAAAAAACATGGTGCTATAGTTTATGAAAGACATGACCAAGATAGAAGAACAAAAGGTTTTGCGCTTCAGTATTTATGTGAAAGAATTGAAGAAGACTATGGAAGAATATCTTTTGAAGGATATTTTATATTTGATGCAGATAATTTATTAAATAAAGATTTTATATCTAGAATGAATGACTCATTTGATGCTGGGTGTAAAATTATATGTTCTTATAGAAATACTAAAAACTTTGATGAAAGCTGGATATCTTCTACTTATGCATTACACTGGATAAGATCAGTAAGAATTAATCATAGACCAAGAAGTTTTTTAAGACTTGCAACCAATATACAAGGAACTGGGTTCTTATTTAGTAATGAAATAATAAAAGATGGTTGGAAATATACATCTTTAACAGAAGATAGAGCATTAACTGCGGATGCTGTGGCTCAAGGTTATCAAATAACTTACAATAATGATGCTATATTTTATGATGAGCAACCAACGAATTTAAAAGTTGCATTAAGGCAAAGACTACGTTGGTCAAGAGGACACTTAGAAGCTTTCGTAGAAACAGGACCATATTTATTTATTAACATATTCTTTGGAAAACTATTCTTAAAAACTAAATGGAATGAAGAAAAAAAGAAAAAAGAAAAAAGAACATTTAAAAGTATTATATTATCTATAATTGAATCAATTAGACATAGATTTGCATCATATGACACATTAATGCAGTTAACACCTTTTTCAGTTATAAATATTATAAGATGGTTAATAGTATCTGTAATAATTTATTCATGCTATTCATATGTAAATGGAATTCAAAATTTAAACCTATTTGCCGGTGGAACATATATAGCTCAGTTGCTTAGAAGTGAATTTAATGTTAAAGTGAATTTTCCACCTGGTGTTATAGCATTATTTGCTGGTTTATGGACAACAGTATGGCTTAGAATATTTTATAGAATAACTGTATATATCGAAAACACTTGGATGGCAATATATGTATTCTTTATTGAAAGAAAAAGAATAATTAAAATGCCTTGGTATAAAAAATTGCTATATATACTTACATGGCCTACATTTGATATTATCGGAAGATACACTCAATATGTAGCATTATTTAAAAAAATAGAGTGGAAGCCTATTCCTCATGAATCAAAAGTAACTATAGAAGATTTACAAAAATAATAAAATATGTTAAAATGTATTTGTTGAAGGAAACTTCATATAATAAAAAAGGAACACTCGATATTCGTTAGTTGAGTGTCGCCTAAAAAAGGGTTCACCTAACTATAACTAGTTAGGTGATTTTATTTTAAATAAGTACTGCTAAAAGCAATATTATAAGTAAAACTATAATAACAAGTAATACGGAAATTAAAAAATCTTTCTTACTCATAATATCACCTCCAATCTTTACGATGAAGGCATCACCCAATTTATTAAATGTTCCTTATACATTACATCAAGCAAATATTTGATATACAACATAGAATTAACTAAAAATAAACACTATTTATTAGTGTTTATTTTTTTGAAATAATTATATTTTAAAGTTAAATCATTTTTCTGAGCAAGTTCATTTATATATAAATTCTTTTCTTCAAGTAAATCATTGCTTATTTTTTTACCATTTGTGACTTCTCCACCTTCAACATATACATTTCCATCATACCAAGAATAATCACTAAAGAATACGATTCCAGAATAATTATCAGCAAGAGCATCTTTACTAATATAATTATTTTGATTAAATTCAAATCCATATAAGTTTAATACAGTTGGAAGTATATTAAGCTGTGAAGTTGTTTTCTTTACAGTACTTTTTGTTTTACCGTTATCCCATATCATAAATGGAGTCTTATTTATTAAATTATTTGTTACTTTTTTATAATTATATATAACTGATTGATTTTCCATAGTGTATAAATAATGATCTGAATACGCTACTATCACGGTATTATTTAATAAATCTTTTTCTTTTAATTTATCCAATAGTAATGAAATCATATAATCCGTTTCTTTTGCTTGCCTTCTTACACATTCTTCTTCACTCATTTGTATAAATTCAGTCATTGAAGAAGTTTCTTCTTCCTCTTTTTCTGTATCTTCTTCATAAAGCATTTTACATACGCCTTTTCTATTATTAAAAGGTATGTGAGATGAATATGTAATTATGTAATCAACAAATAAACTATCTTCTGGAAACATTAAATTAGAAAATTCTTCATTTAATATAAGTTCTCTATCTAATTCATACTCATTATTATCATACTTAAACATATCAATAAGACCATAATAATTATCATATCCCCAGTTTTTATAGTTAATACTTCTTGAATAATACTCTCCATGATTCATGTGAAACGCATTAACAACATATTCTCTTTCTTTAAATAGTTTTGCCATTGAATAAGGAAAATAATTATTATTAAATGAATATGCATTTTGATTATATGAAAGTGGAACTATAAATCCTGTATTAACTGCAAATTCAGAATTGAATGTAGAACCTCCCCCAGTATAAAATGAGTAATGGTCTGTAAAATTAATAGAATTTTTCATCATATTATATAAAGTTGGCATAGTATCTTTAGTTACTAACCAATTATCAATTCCTTCAAGTTGTAAAAATATTAAATTTTTACCATTAAATTTACCTGTATATTTATTTTTTGAATTCATTTTTTCCTCAGAATAAATATTAGATAAATATTCTAAATCTTTATCATTTACTTTTTCTTTTCTTAAATAAGTGACATATAGACTTCTAAATGTGTACTCATAAAGACCACTTACTCTCATACTTTTATTAGCGTCATTATATTGATTGTATATGTTTCTAGGGTTTTTCCACGTACTCCATACTAAACTCGAATTAGCACGTCCCAAACAAAGTGGAGTTATTGCATGTAAAATTAAAAATATAATAATAGTTTTTAGTAATATTTTATCATTGAATTTATTATTTTCAGGAATCTTTTTAAATCCTAAGACTATCAAACCAATTATAGGAATTAACAGTAAATATACAAATATATTACAGTTTTTAATTGCGTCAATCATGTAAGGTGCTCCTTCTGAAGCTGATTCAATTAAATTAAAAGTAAAAAAATTAGATGTCATGGAAAAATAAACATTATTTATTAAATAAAAAGATAAAAACACTAAATTTATAAATAAATAAATCCATTTACCTATACTTTTTTTAAAAGATATGGTTATTCCAACAAACAAGATAACATAACCAATAGTAAATAAATTTGGTGCTAATCTAAATGTTTTATAGAACCCTATACTACTACTTAAAATCCTAGTAAATATATCCATTAAAAGCAATGGAAAAGCCATAAAAAATAAGAATTTATTTTCTATTGTTAATTCTTTAATATCTATCCAAATTTTTTTAGGATTCTTTTTTAGCCCTTTAAAATATTCTTTTAACGCTTTCATTCAACCACCATTTTTTATATTATAACATTTTAAATATTTCATGTAAATATTGTTTACCTTTTTAAAATTGACTATTCATAAGTTTTATAATATAATTTCTTCGAGGTGAAAAGGGATGAAAGAGATAATACTTGATACATTAATTGATGCTTTAAAATTATTGCCATTCTTATTTTTAGCATTTTTTATAATAGAACTTTTAGAACATAAATTAAGTAATAAAACCGAAAGTATAATAAAAAAATCAGGCAAGTATGGTCCTCTATTAGGTTCAATATTAGGAGCTTTCCCACAATGCGGTTTCTCAGTATTAGCCACTAATCTTTATATAACAAGAATCATATCACTTGGAACACTTATCTCAATATATTTATCAACAAGTGATGAGATGCTACCTATACTTATATCTCATAAAACTAATTTCTTATCTATACTATTAATTTTATTAATTAAAATATTTATAGGAATGCTTTCTGGATTTATAATAGACTTTATTATTAGAAAAAATAAACAAGATAAAATAAATTACAAATTATGCAATGATGATAATTGTGATTGTGAAGAATCTGGTCCGTTTAAATCTTCTTTAATACATACTTTTAAAACCATTATATTTATAATAATTATATCCTTTATATTAAATATAATTATGGAATATAAAGGAGCAGAATTCTTAGAAAAATTATTTTTAAAAGATTCATTAATTTCACCTTTTATATCAAGTATAGTTGGACTTATACCTAACTGTAGTGCTAGTGTGTTACTGACAGAACTTTATATAAATAATGCTATATCGTTTGGTTCACTTATATCAGGATTATTAACTGGAAGTGGAGTTGCAATATTGGTATTATTTAAAAATAATCATAACTTAAAAGAAAGCTTTAAAATATTAATAATTATATATTTAATAGGATCAATAAGTGGATTTATAATAAATTTAATTAATTTAATATAAGATGCATAAACATTTTATATTTTTTTATAATTTAATATGAATAATAAAATAATAAATAGTTTAAATAGACTAAAATTCGAAGATTTTTTGTTAGTTCTATTTATAATACTAAGTTTATTAAATATATATGGAAACCAAAATGAAAAAAACTATTTAAAAACAAATAATACAATATATAAAAATAAAGCAAATGATATATTCAAATTTACTATATTAATAACAATATTTATATATGCTTATTTTTTTATAAGAAATTATCATTCATATGAAATGTCAAAAGAGCACGAAAAACGTATTTTTATAATAAAATTATTGGGTTCATCTTTTTTAATCGCTGGCGCAGTATGCTTACTCTATTTTCAATCTAGAGAATCCTCTTTTAGTGGTTCACCAGCATTATAATAAAAATAAATTATAATACTTAAGTTTCCTTACATAAAAACTTTTTAACTCAAATTATTAGTTAAATGCAAGTTCAACGGATAGATTATCATCAACCAAAGCAATAAACAAAAATATAAGACCACTTACTAATATAAAGAAAGAACCAAAAAAAGATAAATATATTAATGTTTTTTTTCTTTCTGAATCACTTGGCTTTATATTTTTTATATCTTCTATTGATGACTTTAAGAAGTAAAAATACACTATAATTAGTATTAAGAAAATGAATATCATTATTTTTCTGTACTCTTCTTTACTAATGTTATCATTAAAAACAAAATATTTTCTTTCTAAATTATTAGAATACCAACTTAAAAATATTATACCAATATATATTAACCATATTTTATCTTCAGCAAGTAGCTGTTTTAATTTGTTTTCTACTTCCCTGCTCATAATAAAATATATGGTTTTTTTTATTAATTAGAAGTTTGAAATTGTGAATTATATAGTTCTGCATAGAAACCATTTTTATTAATTAATTCTTCATGTGTACCCTGTTCAACTATATTTCCTTTACCCATAACAAGTATTAAATCAGCATTTTTAATTGTTGAAAGTCTATGTGCAATTATAAAACTTGTTTTATTTTTAGTTAACTTATTCATCGCAGATATTACTATTTTCTCGGTTCTAGTATCTATATTAGATGTTGCTTCATCTAAAATTATAAATGGTTTATCATCTATCATAGCTCTTGCGATTGTAAGAAGCTGCTTTTGTCCAGAAGATAAATTATCATTATCACCTAAAACTGTATTATATCCATTAGGCAAGGTTTTAATGTAATGATCAAGTCCAACTAAATTACACACTTCTTTTATCTTTTTATCACTTACATTTTTCTTATTATAAACTATATTATCTTTTATAGTTCCGTTAAATATCCATGTATCTTGAAGCACCATTGTAAATAGATCATGTATATTTTCTCTAGTTATGTTATTTATTGAAATATTATCTATTTTTATATCTCCTGAATCAATATTATAAAATTTCATAAGTAAATTAACTATAGTTGTTTTACCTGCTCCAGTTGGTCCAACTATCGCAATCCTTTGACCAGGTTTAATAGATGCACTAAAGTCTTTAATTATTATTTTGTCTTTACTATACCCAAATTTAACATTTTTAAATTCAACATTACCTTTTACGTCTTTTTTATTTAATTTTGTAAAATTATTTTCTTTTGACATTTCCTCTTCAGATAGAAATTTAAACACTCTTTCAGAAGCTGCTGATGCTGATTGAAGAGAAGACATTCCTTGAGCAAACTGAGATAAAGGACTAGTAAATAGTCTAACATATATCATAAATGCAACTATAACTCCAAAAGAAATATTACCTTTTAATACAAGTAAAGCTCCAACTATACATACAGCAATATATCCAAAATTACCAATAAATCCCATTATTGGATGCATAAGTCCTGAATAGAATTGACTTTTTCTTGAATCTTCAAATAATTTATCATTTAACTCATCAAATTTATCAATCATTTCATCAGTTGCATTATAAACTTTTACAATATTTTGGCCAGAAAATACTTCTTCAATATGTCCATTAACCTCTCCTAATTCGTTTTGAACATTTATAAAGTATTTTTGACTTTTTTTAATTATTATAACCATTAGTACAAATCCAATTATACTTGAAAGTATTGCAGTAATAGCAAGTATTCCATTTGTATAAAACATCATAACTATAGAGCCAATAAACGTTGTTAATGCGCTTATCAAAGTGATTAAACTTTGATTTAAATTATGACCTAAAGTATCTACATCATTAGTAACTCTAGATAATACATCTCCAATTGTTGTAGAATCAAAATAAGATAATGGCAATTTATTAATTTTATTAGAAATACTGCTTCTTAAATCTTTTGAAAACTTATTTGTAACTGTTGCCATTATGAAACCTTGAATATAGTTGAATATAAAACTTAATATGTAAATCACTAACAATAATGTTGCTATTTTATTTACCTTATTAGTATCAATCTTAGTCATTAAACCCAATGTTATAATATTTGTTATTTCTTTTAATTTATCCGGTCCAATTATTGTTAATATACTTGATAACATAGACAATATTAAAGCGGTTACTATAAAGGGAATGTATTTTTTATTAAATGATAATGCTTTAATCAAAGAACCTTTAAAATCATTCGACTTTTCAATATTATTAATTCTATTATGCATTTTCCAATTCCTCCTTTGATAATTGAGATTCAGCAATTTCTCTATATACTTTACAAGTATTAAGTAATTCTTTATGTTTACCAATACCAACTAAAACACCATTATCAAGTACAAGAATTTTATCTGCATCTTTAATTGTTCCAATTCTACTAGATACAATAAATTTAGTAGAATTCTTAGTATATTTATTTAATCTTCTTCTAAGATTATAATCCGTTTTATAGTCTAGTGCTGAAAAAGAATCATCGAATATATATATTTCTGGATTTCTGGCAATGGCCCTTGCAATTGATAGCCTTTGCTTTTGACCACCAGAAACATTAGTTCCGCCTTGAGAAATATTAGAGTCAATACCTTTTTCCATCTTATCAACAAAATCTTTTGCTTGAGCAATGCTTAAAGATTCATTGATAAATTCTTTACCAACTTTTTTATTATTCACTTTACCTAAACTTATATTATCTTTGACGCTTCCTTTAAACAAGACTGCTTTTTGAGAAATATAACCTAATTTATCATAAAGATATTCTAATTTCATATCTTTTATATCTACACCATCAATCAATATTTTTCCTTCAGTAATATCATAAAATCTTGGGATTAAATTAATTAATGTTGACTTACCAGAACCTGTTGAGCCTATAACACCAATTACTTCGCCATTATTTGCTTTAAAGCTTATGTTATCTAAAACATATTCTTCTGCATCAGGATATTTAAAACTAACATTAATAAATTCTACTTCTCCTTTTAAACCATTATCTTTAGAAAGATTACCGTTTTTAATTTTACTGTTAGTGTTCAGTACTTCATTAATTCTCGATATAGATACAGAAGCTCTTGGATATATTATGAATATTGCTACAAGAAGCATAAAAGATATAATAACTTGTACTGCATATGAAGAAAATACTACCATATCACTAAATATATTAATTTTATCCATTATTAAGGCTTTATTTATTATATAAGCACCAGTCCAATAAATAGATAAAGATATCCCAGACATTATTGATGACATAACAGGGTTAACTATTGCCATTAATCTTTGTGTAAACATATGAGTTTTAGTTAAATCATCATTAATATTTTCAAATTTACTAGTTTGATAATTTTCTGCATTATATGCTCTCACTACTCTTATTCCTGTTAAGTTTTCTCTTGTTATCTTATTAATATCATCTGTTAATTTTTGAACTTTTTTAAATTTAGGAATTGTTATAAATATTAGCACAATACTTAATACAAATATTATTAATACTCCTATAATTGTTATTAAAGAAAAAGTCCACTCTTTTCCAATTATTTTCATTATTGCCATAAAAGCCATAATTGGAGCTTTTACTAACATTTGAATTCCAAGTATTAAAAACATTTTAACTTGTGTTATATCATTAGTTGTTCTTGTAATTAAACTACTAGTAGAAAATTTTTGTATTTCCTCCATACCAAAAGATTCTACTTTTTCAAACATCATTCTTCTTAATTTTTTTTCAAAAGAAGTACCAACAAAAGCTGCAAAATATCCTACAAATATTGCTAGTATTAGACTTCCTAAAGAGCAAACAAGCATCCTCAAACCTTCTCTTAATATATCATTTATACTTGAATTATTTGTTTGAAGAAGTTTTGTTATATTAGACATATATTCTGGAATTCTTAAATCTAACCACACTTGTAAAACTATAAATAATATTGAAATTATTATAAAAATTATTTCTTTTTTCTGTAAGTTTTTTAGTATCTTAATCATACACTCTCCTTTATAAATTCTTTACCTATTATACATTATTATATTAATTACAACAATAGTTTTATGATATAATATTTTTGAAAGTAGGTGACTATATGGAACCAATAAAACTAAATGATATAGATTTAAGTGAAGTTGATTTGAACGATGATTTATTAGCTCCACCAATCACAAATAATCAAAAGCCTAAAAATCCTGATATGGAAATAACACAAGAAATAGAAGTGGTAGATGATAATGAGTAGAATAAATGAAATTGATTCTTTTTTAAGAAAGCTATCCCAATTAGCAAAATCTAGTAACTATGGTATAGATGAGGATATAGTGTATGAGGCATTAAAAAGATATGGCTTTACAAATGAAGAATATAAAAATGGATTTGCTATATCACAATACTTTGATTATTGGATTGATTATTTTAAAAATAAAAATAATATAGGTGTTTTTGTTCATCCTATACAAAAAAACTTTTTGCAATTTTGGAATGAGAGAGATTTTGATACTGAATACATTAAATTATATGTAAGTGTTGATGCTAATTCAATGCTTAAATCTGTTAATGAGATATTTACAGAGTTAGAAAAAATGAACGCTGTTCAAGGCTCAAAAGTAGCACCCAGAGTTAGAAGTGATTCTATCGTTTTGAGGATCAAAAATGAAAAAGATGTCAAAGAAATAATAGAATTTATCAATAATAATAAAACGATTAAAAACGGATCAAAAAAAACAAATCCTTTTATGCTTAGAGAAGGCATTGTTGGTTTAGCATATGATGATAATTTAAGTTATAATAGCGCAGTTTCATTCTTAATATCAGAATACATTAAACAAAAAAAAGAAAACCAAGGATTAGAAAATGTTAATTGTATAGATTTTTCTAATTATGTGGCAAGTTTTTCAAGATGTTTGGTGACAAGTAAAGATTTTCTTAAGAAATTTATGAAAACTGCTTATTATAAACAGAACAGTGATAGAATAGAATATTATGGTCAATCAGATGTTCTTTCTAATATAAAAAGAGTCTTTGATTTAATTGATTTTAATTTAAATGATAATAACACATATGAAGATTTCATAACTATGTATAAAAATTCAAAAGAAGAAAAAGAAGAATTAATGAATGATTTTAATAAATTGCTTATAGATACGCATGAATTATTTATTAATAGTTGTAGAGAAACCTATCAAAAATATGGTACTCGTCAACTTGCGGGAGCAATAGACAAGGCTATCAATGGCGATTATTCTTCGTTTACTAATGACAATAATCTAAGAGAAACTATGAAAAAGTATATGGGTAAAGAAGAGATTAAAAAAATAGTTGATGGATTAATCTTTTCTTCTGAAGCAGTATTTAGAAAAAGCGAAGGATATACTTGTGCTAGAATAATTGAAAATATGTATAAAGAAGAAACTAATAGTAAGTCAAAATAATATAGACTTTTAATTACTATTTATGTATAATATTATTTAAGGAGGAATTATGAAAAAAGTACTAATAACAATTTTAGCGTTGTTTTGTTTTATACCTTTTGCAAGTGCAAAAAAAGAACCTGTTAAAGTCTATATCTTTGAAGCAGGAGGATGCCCTTACTGTGAAGCTGAAATACAATATTTAGAAGGTTTATCTTCTTATCAAACGAAATTTGTTATTGTTAAAAAAGAAGCATATGTGGATCATATAGAATGGGCTCAAGGGAAAGACTTTGAACTAGCAAAAAATGTTGCTGATGCATTCGAAGCTGCTGGATTTCAAGATGCAACTTATCAAGCAACACCTTTCGTAGTAATAAGTGATTTATATGCTGCTGCTGCTTATAGTACAGAACTTGAATCAGTTATTGATGAAGCTTATGAAAAAGGTGATAAAGATATTGTTTCATGTATTGAAAGTGGTAAAGATAACTGCTTAAAACATTTAACAAAATCATCTTCAAGTGATACTAATTTAAATGGTTCGGTTATAACAATAATCTTATGTACTTTAGCATTTGGAATTCTATATTTCTTTAAATCATCTAAAGATACAAAAGAAATAGTTACAGCAATTCAAAAATCAAACAAAAAGAAATAGCATTACAAAGTAATGCTTTTTTTATGCAATATTATTCAAAACTTCTAGCAAAAATTTAGCAATCATATTTGAACTATATTCTAAAAATTCATCAAAAGTTATATTGTTATTAGCCTCTTTGTTTGGTGAATCAGAAATTGATCTAATAACTAAAAATGGTATATGTGACAAATAACATGTTTGAGCAATCGAAGCCCCTTCCATCTCAACACACAAAGCATCAAATTTGTTATTTATTTTTTCACCCATTAAAGATTCTGTTATAAATATATCTCCCGATGCAATTGTACCAACATAACTTTTACTTTCTAATTCCATTTTACTAGCTATTCTTATTAAATATTCATCACATGGTATATATTTACCAATATTAGGTATATACCCTCTTTCATAATTAAATGGTCTTAAATCAAAGTCATGTTGTATCAATTTATCACCTATTACAACATCGCCTATCTTAACATCTTTACTAACACCACCAGCAACTCCAACATTTAATATACAATCAATCTTTATATTATCTATCATTATTTGAGTGCATCTTGCTGCATTAACTTTACCTATTCCACTCTCAACTAAAATACAAGTTTTATTATTATATTCGCATTCATAAAAATTTAAATCAAATATTTTATACTCATTAATTAGTTTCATATTTTTTAAAACCGAATCAAGTTCTTCTCTCAT
>CAJOJR010000004.1 GCA_905235065.1 uncultured Bacilli bacterium | reverse complement strand
TGTCTTAGATGATGCAATAGCTATTGTAGGTTCACAAGCAAAAGATTCAAAAAGTAAAATAGAAAGTTGGATATAAAATGTCATAGTAAGATCAAGACATTAAGAAGCCAAGATCAAATAAATCTTGGCTTTTTATATGGTTGATTATAAAAAAACTTAATTCTTTCAAACTAAGTCTTTATTAACGTCGAAATAGTTCGACGATTTTTACAAATGGGGCGGTATGTGGGAATCGAACCCACGCATAATAGAGCCACAATCTACCGTGTTACCACTTCACCAATACCGCCATTTCAAAAGCAATAGTAATATAACATATAAAAAAGAAAATATCAAGTCTATTCTTGATATTTTGCCACCAATTTATTATTAATCTTTGATATTTTTACTTCTTTGCTATTTAAATTATTTCCATTCAAATCAAACAAGCAACCATTGCTATTATCAGAGCTACAGTTGGTTTTTCCACTTTCAACATTTGCTTTTACGTAACCGGTATCAATCAGCATTTTTACTGTTACGCTTATAGTTGTGTCTTCAGATATTTCTATGATTTCATCTTGAACATAAAACACTGCAGCAGATTCTATTTCTTTTATTTGATTCTCTCTTTCTTTTTCAACAGCGCTTTGTCTTAGTTTTGTTATAGATGGTACCGCAATTAAAATTATTATTGAAAGTAATGCTATAACCGCTAGTAACTCAACTAATGTAAAACCTTTTTTCATAATATCACCTATAAATATATTAACATATATTTTTTAAAAATAAAATATCACTTTATAAAGTGATATTATAAGTAACTTTTTAATGTTTCCATAAATTTTTCTTGTGTTTCAACATACTCTGAAACTATTTTGCTTACTTCATTATTTATTTTCTTTTTGTTAAGAATTCTTCTTCCTTCAATTATACCCATATTAACGCCTTGAAGTAATAGTTCAGCTATTTTTGAATTACTATGGTCATTCATTGTTTTCATTTCAATTCCTGACCAAGTCATAGCTTTATTCATGATACCTGTTTCATGAGGCTCACCATCATCATATTTTGAATAAATTTTATCTATTTTAGTTTCAATAGACTTATAAAAATTAAATTCACTTTCAAGTTCACTTTTAAAAGTTTCATCCTCTACCTTTTCTAAAACAAAGCTGATAGCATCACATCCCATGCACGCACCCTTATGTATTTCATCTAAAGCATTTATATTTTCGCTCATATTATCCTCCATAAATATTTTTTACAATAATATAGATTTTATACAAAATAAAAAAACAAACCAAAATGTTTGTTTATATCAATATGGTGCCGTTGGGGTTGAGGTCGAATAACCCAATAGCAAAAGTGATAGTAAGCAATATACTCACTAACTGATATCATTATAGCATATTTCCCTAGTTTTGAAACAAGAATATTGAAAAATGTAAATGGGATTATATATCCCACTATCCACGAGCATATCCATACATAATCCCCAAGTAATCCCACAAATATCACTTTAAAATAAAGGGAAAGCAAGAATCATGTCCCACAACTGTGGGATAATTTTGCATGTGCAAAATAAGTTTGATATCAAACAAAAACATGGTATTACCTAGCTTTAATTAGTGTGTTGATATCATTTTCTTATGCTCTTGCAAAATTTTCAATAAAAATAACCAATTTTGTGGATAGTGAGTGTCCACATCATGGATAAAAAAATAAGTTAGAATGCTCCAACTTATAATTACTACTTATTTTTTCTTTTTCCAGTCAATTCTAATTTTTTTTCTCTTTCAAAGTGTTCAGAAAAACCTGGAATTCGAAGAAAAGTTTCAGGATCTAATTTTCCAACGATAATTCTATCCGGTTTTTTCCATTTTTCTTCTAATTCTTCTACAGTTATTTCACAATCAATTTTATCTTCGTTTTCATATATATTAGTATTTAAACCAACATTAATTACTTGTCTAAGATGCTCAACGGTAATCCTATACTGGATTATTCTTGCTAAAACATCTGGATTATCTTTTAATTCGACAATTGTTCCAATTTCATATGGAACATCAATACTTTTTTTCTTATTAGGATTGAAATTAGTATATGAATCTCTACTATTAATCATATTAAACCTCCCTTGTTGGTATATATTATACCATAAATTATTGTTTTTTTAAATAATTTTACATAACTTTTATTTGTAACCCAAAATCTTGGTTGAAATTGGTTGAATCTCGACCATAATTTCATTATTTTTAGCATTAAAAATAATAAGAGCATAAGAGATTGTCCCTTTAAACTATTAAAACCTAGATAAAATCTAGGCATTTAATAGGGACAAACTTATTTTGCACTTGCAAAATCAAACCATAATTATGGTCGATATATTACTATAGATGCTTATTTTATAAGGAATTATCATGGTTGAAATTATGGTTGATTATATTGGAATCTTTGATATAAAGTTTTTAAAGTCTTTTTTATATTCTTCACAAGTCTTCATTATAAAATTATAGACTTTTGGAGTACATATTTTTTTCATTTCTGATACATCTAATGTAATAATACCAATTTTTAATTTATTATCCATTCTTAATTTTTTATCTTCTATAAGTATTGCTCTAATAACTGCTTCATTATCTGTTGCTGGATATGTTCCATCCATAATATCACAATCAAATATTACATCATAATAATTTAACTTGCAATTCATTTTACTATTCATATATTTATCAAGCTTATCAAAATACTTTCTTGCTTGTTCATTTGTTCTAAACTCTAGATTAACTCTTATTGGATATCCATCGCTACTTTGAAATATATTTAAACTAAGTGGGGTATCATACTTATTATGATTTTCTTGTTGTTCAGTGATAAAAGATGATAAAAAGTTGATATTGATTATTTTAAAGTCATCACTATGTCTTTCAATATCAATACTATCAATATAATGAGATATGATTCTTTGTTTTTCTTTTCTAGGAAGCGTTATCCAATCTGATACAAGTGATAAATAATTAAATGGATTATTTAATATATCAATAGTCTGATTATCTTCAAATATAATTAGATCATCCAAAGTAAACGATAGATTATCATATTGTTTTTGTTCTTTTATTTTGTTTTCTATTTCTTGTTTTCTAAACTCAATTTGATTAAGTTCTTTTTCAAAATAATCTAACTTGGTTATACCTTTAATGTATGCAGTTTTTATTCTATCAATTTGTTTATTTAAATCATTTAATTCTTTCTTAAAATCTTCAATGTTATTATCTAATTTTGATTTGATAAATGGTGTGTAATAATTATTTAATAGTTCTTCTTTCTTTTGTAGATTAATTATTGAATCAATTAGTTTTTCTTCAATAATATCTTCTGTAAAATAAACATTACAATGTTCACATTTATAATAGTAGTATTTTTTGCCTGATTTCTTTTTAGTAGCTTTACCACCTAAGAATGAACCACATTTTGAACATTTTAATTTATTAGTAAATAAATATGTTGAAGTTCTTTCAAAGTGCCTAGCATTTCTTTGCTTTTGATACTGGCAGTTATCCCATATTTCTTTACTAACCAATGGTTCGACAACATCTTTATAATATCTAGGGTGCTTTTGCCTTTTACCATGTATAAAATCACCTTTATATAGAGTATTAGTTAGAATCTTTTGTATTGTCGAATCATACCAATTAGTTCTTCCTAAAACTTTTTCTTTATTATAAATATTTGCTATTGTTTGATGAGATTTTCCTTCCAGATATAAGTTAAATACTCTAATAACTATATCTTTAGTTAATGGATCTGGGACAAGTTTCTTATTATCTCTTTTATATCCTAGTGGGGTATGGTTTGGAATATGTCCTGCTTTAATTGCACCAATCATACCGAACTTGGTTCTCTCTGAACATTTTTCAATTTCGTTTTGAGATACTGATGTGATTATTCTCATAACCATTCTTCCATTAGATGTGACAGTATTTGATTCATCAGCCATACAATCTATTTCACATTCAGATTCATTTACTTGTTTCATTAGTTTTTCTACATCATAAACACTACGAGTTAATCTATCTAGTTTAAATGCTACAATAACATTTATTCTGCCTTCTTTCATATCTTTCATCATTTCTTGATATGCAGGTCTTTTATCATTTTTAGCACTTATACCAGCATCTTTATAGACTTTATAAACTTCATATCTTTTAAACTTACAATATTCAACTAATCTTTTTTCTTGTTCTCCCATAGAGAAACCTTCACGAGCTTGATCTTCAGTTGATACTCTTGTATATATTCCAGCTATTTTATTTTCATTCAATTAAATCCCTTCTTTCTATCAAAAAAGAGAGTAAAAAATACTAATTAGATTATATCTTTTACTCTCAGTAACCTCAAAATTATAATTTATTATAAATATTTGTTTGACCATAGTGTACCTACTTTCTAATAAAGACGATACTGCTTGTCATTTATTGGTTATTTATTATATACTTTTTTACTGAAAAATCAAGATATTAGCTATTTTTAAGATGTTTTTCTAGTTCAATTAGCATTATTTTATCTTTATATCCATTTATAAAAACTATATTTGAATTTTCAAATAGCAAGTAGTCATTTCCTTTAACTTTTAATATATGTGGTCTGACATAGGCTAAATTAGTATTTTTAATTGAAAGAATATTACCATTTATTAATTCATATTTAACACAAGCAAACTTACATATCATTTCAATTTTCTTTCTAAATTCATTACTCATTTTTAGTTCTTTAGTTTCTTCTTTAAACATATTTATCACTTATCCTTTCTGAAACACAAAAAAACCAACTATTTCTAGTTAGTTCGTTTATTGCATCTCGGATAAGTTGTCCGAGTTTCCTATCAATCTGGTGCCCGCAGAGAGACTCGAACTCTCATGATATTGCTACCGCTGGATTTTGAGTCCAGTGCGTCTACCAATTCCGCCATGCGGGCAGTAAAGTAATTATAACATTTATTTTTTATAATTACTACATATTTTCTTTATAAGTTGAAGTATATAAATCTTTATCTTCGCTTTCTATTTCTTTTTTAATAACAAGTTTTGGTAAGTCTTCTTTAGTTGCAAGGCCAAAGTAATCTAAAAAATCATTTGTTGTTTTATATAAATTTGGTCTACCCAATGTATCGGCTTTACCACATTCTTTTATAAAATTCATTGCGACTAATTTTCTAACCATACCAGAAGAGTTTACTCCTCTTATTTCATCGATTTTTAATCTGGTTACTGGTTCATTATATGCTACAATTGCAAGTACCTCTAATGCGGCATCTGATAAAGAGTAGGTTTTAGTATCAACGAGTAGTTTTTCAAAATATTCTTTATGTTCTTTTTTTGTTGTTAACTTAAATACCTAAAAATGTTATTCTTATTCCTCTATCATCACTCTCATAATCATTTTTAAGTTCCATTAAAGTATTTTTTATTTCTTCTGGAGATTTATCTAAAATTTTAATAAGATCATTTAAAGATATTCCCTCATCTCCTACTGCGAATAAAATACCTTCTATAATTCCTTTTAAATTCATGTTAATCAACTCTTTCTAAATATATCTCGCCAAAATTATTTTTTTGAGAAATTCTTATTTCGTTATCTCTTGCCATTGTTAATATTGATAAAAATGTAACAACCACATACTCTCTATTAACTTCTTCAAACAGTTCTTCAAATTTTAATGTTTTCTTTTTGAATAATAACTCTCTTATTTTTACAACTCTATCTTTTACTGATAATTCTCTTCTAGCAACTTTTGTTGTTATAGGCTTACTTTTTTCAAGTCTACCAAGCACTCTTTGTAAGGCTTCTAATAAATCATAAGTTGTTACTCCTTCGTTAATTATTTTTGTGTCACTTAAATCAGTTATTCTTTCAGGACTTTTAGTGTAAACTTCATGTCTTGTTGTTTCAAGTTCTTTAAACTTTTCAGTACTTTCTTTATATATTTGATATTCAAGTAATCTTCTTTTTAATTCATCTTCAGGATTTTCTTCATATTCATCTGTTTCTTCTTCTTTTTTAGGAAGTAAATATCTACTTTTCATTTCAATAAGTTCTGAAGCCATTACTAAATATTCAGAAGCAATATCAAGATTCATACTTTCCATTTTATTTATAAAACCAATATATTGGTGAGTTATCTCTACTATATTTATATCAAATATATCCATTTTTGATTGTTTTAATAAATGAAGTAATAAATCTAAAGGACCATCAAAATCATTTATAATGAAATTATGCATATTACCACTCTCAAAAATATTCTACCAAATAAAAACTAAAAAGTACACTTTTTAGTTTTTAGATTTAAATATAATTGCTACTACAAATGAAATGATTATAGTTGCAGAAAGTCCTGCAGAAGCATTAACTAATAGACCTTTTAAAAGTCCAATAAATCCTTCTGAATAATAACCTTGTAAAGCGCCACTTACTAAAAGACTACCAAAATTGGTAATTGGAACTGTCGCACCTGCACCTGCCCATAATATAAATTTATTATAAAGTCCACATCCAGCAAGTACACATCCAATTACAACTAATATTGTATTTAAATGCCCTGGAGTAAGTTTTGTTCTTTCTAGTATTATTTGTCCTAGCAAACAAACGAGTCCACAAAATACAAAAGCATTTATGTATATCAATCTATTACCTCCAAACTTACCGCATGGCTTACACCTATCATTGATTTTTTTAAGTTTGAGCTCATACAAGAATGAAGAGAGCCACTACCTAACACTAATATTTTTTTATATTTTTTAATAATTTTAGTAAATAAGATTAAAGGTGCACATATAGGTCCGGAACCACCCGCAAAATCAGAATCTTTAGTTGCATTATAAAGCATAACTCCAGCATCAATTATTCTATTAGATTTTATTTTGTATTTTTTATTTAAATATTCTTTTAAGTATTCAACTCCGTATATTCCTAAATCTCCTGTCAATATCACATCATAATAATTTATATTTCTTCCAGTACTTTTTAAATGATCATATAAAGTTTCTGCTACTGCTGGAGCCATACAAGCTCCCATATCGTTTGTATCAGTATGTCCCATATCAATAACTTTACCAATATTTGCACTTTCTACCATTATGTTACTTTTCTTATTACTAATTATTGCAGATACAGCACCGGAAGCACTAAATGAATTCACTTTTTTTCTTAATGCTCCATATTCAACTGGAAATCTAAATTGTTTTTCACTAACTAAATTATTTGATGATGTAACAACCAATGCATTTCTTAATTTATTTCTGCCTATTAGAGAAGCCCCTATAATAATTCCTTCAATGAAGCTTGCGCAAGCACTAAATACTCCTAAGAAAGGTACCTCATATTTACTAGCATTATAGTTAGAAGCAAATAATTGGTTTTGAAGATCACCACCTATCATTAAATCTATATCTTCTAATTTTTTGTGTTCTTTATCTAATAGTCCTCTAGTTACTAAAGTTTGATATTCCACTTCGCCTTCTTCAAATGTTTTTTTATTTAAAAAGTAATCTTCTATGGATAAATCAACATCATTTAATATAGTTGGATTATTTGCCTTACTAGATACAAGTGTAAAATAATTGTTAATATACACATTGTTGAATTTTATATTTTTCATCCGATAATCACCTTTATTAATGAGACGAAGAAAGCAACAACTATTCCATAAAGAATAATGCTTCCAGTTAATTTAAATATATTAGCTCCTATTCCCTTAACTAGTCCCTCGTTTCTCGTATCCATTGCAGCACTTGTCATTGCATGAGCAAAACCAGTAGTAGGAACAATTAATCCACATTTGCAAAATGATACTACTTTATCAAAAAAACCTAATCCAGTTAAAACTGAACCAATTAAAACCAAAGATACCATTGTTAACATATAAGAATCATTTATACTAAAATGAAAACACTTATTAAAAATATCAGTTAATGCTTGTCCAAAAATTCCACAAAGACCACCAACAAAAAAAGATATTATTATATTCTTAAATTCATCTTCTTTAGGTTTTTTAGATTTAATTATTTTTTTGTATTCACTTTTATCCAAATATCTCACCTATTTTTATTATGAATTTATTTCTTCGTTTTAATACATTAAAAAAGTGAAATTATCTAATCATTTCACTTTTCATTTTTGATAGTATTTTATTTTCTCTACGAGATACTTGTACTTGAGTCATTCCCATTAATGATGCAGTTTCACTTTGTGTGAAATCTTGATAATACCTATAATTGATTAATTCTCTATCATTCACATCTAGATTATCGATTATATTCTTCAAATCAATTTTACTATCAATATCTTCACTATGATCTTCACCTATTACATCATGTAAATATAAATTATCCTTTATTTCGGAATCAATACTCATTATTTCACTGTTATTATTAATAGCATTATATAAGTCATATTCACTTATTCCCATAAATTCAGATATCTCTTTTAATGTTGGGTTATATCCTTTTGAAGAAGTTAAATAATCTCTTGCTTTTTCATATAGTTTATATATTTTAGAATTATCTCCATGCATTTTTAATAATTTATCATTCTTCAAATAATTAGTTATTTCACCAAGAATATAGTTATATGCATAAGTAGAAAACTTAGTATTATAATTATCCTTATAATTTTTATATGCATTAATTATTCCAATACATCCAACTTGAAATAAATCATCAATATTAGCACATCCACTATAGGAATGAGCTATTTTATAAATTAAATTTTTGTTTTCTTCTATTAATTTCCAAATATCCTTTTTCATAATTCAAATATTCCTAATGCCATCCTTTCATTTCCAACTTTATATAGTATATTGTCTATTAGCGTACCTTTTATTTTCTTTTCTATTTTTTTACTATCGATTAATGTTGTTTTACCATTAAATTTTAAAACTGCATCATTTATTTCATCAATTACTTCTATTCCATAGTTATCCAATATATCAACATTATTTAGATTTAAAACAACATATTTAAATCCATTTTTTAATATTAGTGGAACAATTTCTTTTTTTAATTTATAAGAATTGGTTTTATCAAGTGAACCACATATTCTTATAAAAAGTACTCCTTTCTTATATTCTACATTTGTTTCAAACATTATTTCACCTGCCTAATAAGTTTAGAATATTTTTTTATTAAATTATACACATTCGACAAAATTAGAAAAATAAAGTTATCGACATTTTTTTAGTGATTCTCTTAGGAATAAACATAAAAACACAATTAGCAACAAAAATAAAGTAAATACAGCATAAATTTTAAAACTTAATTTCTTTGCATTACTATTTTTATTTTCTTTTATAGTATCATTAATTACATATTCACAAGGTTTAGATTCATTATTTTTTTCATCTTTTTGAGAATCATTTTCTTTTTCAATCGTAATATACTTGTTTACTATTTTTTCTTTTGGAACAACAATTTCTTTAAATACTTCTTTTTCAACTATCTGGGGTTCCAAAAGTACTTCATCATAGTCATAATACTTGTTGATTTGATTTTCATCTTTAATATAATCTTCAACAAAGTCATAATATTCATCTAAATATTCTCTTTCATTACATAATAAATAGGAATCTTTATACCTATAATATTTAGTTTTACTATCACTTGACCAATTAACTTTATTAGAATTAATATAACTTGAATAAGCTGGAGAACTTAGATTTCGTAATGTTGAATCATTTTCTTCTTTTGATTCAAGAACATTATAATTTTTATCCAATTTTGATATTCTAAATCCAAACAAGTAATCTTCTTTATCATAAATAAATTGCACTCTTATATTTTTAGTTGTTTCTTCATTTAAAAGTAATGTTATAGGTTGATTGTGTTTTATTTCAAAATAAGTACTATAAACATTATCAAAAAGGTTTTCTCTTGGAAATGTTGATGTACAATTATAGCAAATAACAGATCTATATTTTATTTCATTCCCATTATCATCATAAAGTTTTATTTCTTTTGTTCTTAAATTTAAAGTAAGTACATTATCAATCATAATCGCAGAATATTTAACTTCAGAAGAAGAAGCTTCTTCTTTTTCTTCAATTATTCTTCCATACTTTGCTTCTGGTTTTTCACTTACCCAAGAAGAATATTCGGTTTCTTTTAATTCCAAATGCTCGCAAATATGTTCAAAAACATTTTCTTTTCTACTATCCACTTCTTTTAATTTATACCATTTATATTTTTCATTTACACTATTAATTTTGATGTCTTTATTTAATGGCAAATTATCACTATTAATAGCTTTAATGCTTTTAAATGGAATAAATAAAAAAGTAAATAATAAGACTATTATTACTTTTTTCATATTACCTCCTCTATTTATATTATCGTCACTTTTTTTTCGAAACACTTTTTTTAAAGAAAGTTTTTTATTTTTTCTATATTTTCTTTAATCCTTTCATCATTAGGTTTATATTTCAAAGCTTTTTTAGCATACTTCAAAGAACTGCTGTAATTTCCTAAGTTGAATTCACAAATACTTAATATATCTTCAATTGTCCCATCCCAACAAAAGAATTCATTTAAATAACTTTTACTTTTTTCTTTTATTCTTAAACATTTAAGTAAATACTTTTTAGATAAATTAAATTTATTTAAAATATAATACAAATATCCCAATTCATAAAATGGTTCTCTTAAATATGGAGATTCATCTATTGCTTTTTTTAACCACATCTCTGCTTCATCATACCTTTTTAAATTTATATAGCATCTTGATATGTATCTCATAGATGCACATCTTTCATCTTTCCATGTCGAAGTATTCATATTTAAGTGTTTAATTAATGTATCTATAGACTTATTCCATTTTTTGTAATACATGTATTCTCTTCCTAAATAATGAACATTTCTATCATTATTTGGATCTTCTTTAACACTTAATTCTAATAACTTTAAATAACTGTTTCTATTTTTATCTAAATCTTGATAGTGATTTAAAACTATATTATTACTTACTACTTGGCATTCATTATTATTAATATTTTTTAATATTTCATGAACAGCATTAACCCAAATATAATCTTTTCTTGAATGAATTTTGTTTATATAAAAACTAGTAGCGGGTTTACCATATTTATCAAAACTCCAATTATAATAATAACTTACTCTATTAATGTTTTCATTCCAAATATTTTCTAATTTTTCTCTCCATCCACTTTCAAATCTTTCATCCAAATCTGTACAAACACATATATCAGTATCTTGTGGAACCATATTCAAAGATTCATTTCTTGCTTTATCAAATCTCCAAGGATCTATTATTTTAGTTTTAACATTAACACCTAAACCTTTTAATAATTTAACTGTATTGTCAGTTGAACCAGTATCCATTACATATATTTCATCTGCTTCAGACATACTTTTAACCCAATCAGTTACATTTTTTTCTTCATTTTTACTTATTGCATAAACACATACTTTATATCTCACTATAACTCACCTAAGATATAATATGTATTTATGAATTTATTGAATAGATAAAAAGCTAAAGAATATTTCTTTAGCTTTAATATATTTATGCCGCTGGACCGGTTGGACCTTGCGGAATTGTTAAATTAAGTACAAAATTCGGAGCAGTACCTGTTATAGTTGCAGATGCTTTTGTTCCGGGTTTCCCCGTTGTTACAGTACCTATTGTAAGAATTGGTGTTTCTCCAGTCTCACCTGTTGGACCAGTTGCTCCCGTTGGACCTATTGGGCCGGTTGCTCCTGTTGCACCAGTTGGACCAGTTGGGCCTCCAGAAGGGCCGGTTGGTCCTGTTGGACCTATAACTCCAACAAATTGTGGTAGTCTTGCATTAAGAATTCTATTAAGTGCTCTTTGTTCAGCACAATTATTATTACAATTACAATTATTCATCATAATCACCTCTATTTTAATATATGAATTTTATAATAAAGGTTATATGCTTCTAACTATATTACATTAATTTTTCCACTGATTATATCTTTTAAGTTGTTAAAGAACATTCTAAAGTATCCAGACTTCTTTATATCTTCTTTTATTACTAAATTATATTCGCTTCTCTTACCATTATAGCTTAAATAAATTTTACCTACTATATCACCTTTTTTTAAAGGTGCTTTTACGTTATTTAACTCTTTTTTTATATCATATTTTATTTCATCTGTATTTTTATCAACTAAGATATTTACATCTTCTTGAACATAGTATTTTACATTTCTAGGATTTGCATTATTAACATAAATTTCTCCTAAAACAGAATCACTATCTAATACATTTTTTATTCCATAAACACTAAATCCATATTCCATCATACTAATAGTATCTTCATTTCTATCTTCTTTTGTATCTGCTCCCATTACTACTGTAACTAGTCTCATATCATTCTTTTTCATAGTACCAGTTAAGCAATACTTTGCATTATCAGTATATCCTGTTTTAAGCCCATCCATTCCATTATAAAATCTTACTAATTTATTTGTATTAACTAGCCAATGATTCTCTCCATTAACATTTATATTTTCTTCATAAGTACTTGTTATTTCTAATATTTTTTCGTGCTTCAATAGTTCACTTGCAATTAAAGACATATCATATGCACTTGAATAATGACCTTCTTCATCTAACCCATGTGGATTTTTAAAATTGGTATCAACTGCCCCCAATTCTTTTGCTCTTTTATTCATCATCATTACAAAATTAGCATAAGTTCCACCCACTTTTTCAGCAAGTGCGACTGCGGCATCATTTGCTGAAGCAATACCTATTCCTTTTAATAAATCTATTACTTTAACAGTGGTTCCTTCTGATATAAATATTTGAGTTCCACCCATACCAGCGGCTCTTTTACTAACAAGTACATCATCGTCATAAGAAAGTTTTCCCGAATCGATTGCTTCCATTGTAAGAAGTAAAGTCATTATTTTAGTCATTGAAGCAGGAGCTAATTTTTCATGAGAATTTTTTTCATATAATACTGTTTTAGTAGATGCCTCTATCAACACTGCAGATTTACTATTCTTAGCATATTCACCAATCTCTTTACTAACTTTAACTTCTTCTGACTTAACAATGTTAATAAAAATAAACAGACTAATTAAGAATACTATCATTTTTTTCATATACACACCCTAACAAATATTATTCTATAATTATTTTTTTTAGAATTAAAAAAAGATAACTTTAATTGTTATCTATAAAGTTTTCAATTAGATTTATCATATTTTCAGTATTACTTTTATATTTCTTAGGTTTAAAAGTTTTGGCTTCTTTTATTAAATTACTTAAATCATCGTTTTCATTATAAGCAAGTAATAATCCATCTTTTGAAAACTTTGAAACTATTTGAACTTGATGGTCATTCATGTGTTCATTATATTTTGAAAGTCTTGGAGATGCGATTACAACTTTATTATTTCTCAAACCGCTTAAAATAGATCCAACCCCACCATGAGTTATTAATAAACTACATTCTTTTATATATTTATCAAATTCTTCTTTTTCAAATAAATAATGAATCTCCATATTTTTGGTTTTGTATTTTGTAAATCCCGCTTGAACTATTACTTTTTCTTTAATATTCCCTTTTTCAATTTCTTCATCTATTGATTTTAATAATCTATCAAATGATTTATCTTGAGTACCAAGTGTTACAAATATCATTAAAAAATCCACCCCCCATATGTTGCTTTGGGATAAAGTTTTAACATACTCTCCCACTGTACAATAAATAAGTCTGCGAATTTATATACAAGTGATCCTGTCCTAGATTTTGATTCACTATTAGCAAATGTTTCTATAAATATAATTTTGCTTCCAAATATATGTCCTATTAAACACATAGGCCCTGATGTATGTGCTCCAGTTGAAATAATATATTTAGGTCTTATTTTAAAATATAAAATTAATGATTTAAAAGTGTTATATATAAGTTTAAATGGATAAGCAATTTTCTTCTTTAAGGTTGTATAACTACCATATACTAAAAAATTTACTCTATTCGGATACTTATCTTTTAAATATATATTTGATTTAGTTTTTTCAGTAATTATATAATAATCATGTTTTTCAAACATAGGTTTTAATTGCATTAATTCTTCTAAGTGACCACCAGTTGATGCAATAAACAATACTTTCTTTTTTTTATTCATCTAACAAATCCTCAATACTCTCTAATATTTTATTTATATCATATTTATAACTTTTTAAATTCTCTTTATATTTATTTAACATTTTCATGTCATTTACTACTTTTAAAATACCATCATATAATCCTTTATTTGAATTTTCAACAATCATACCATATTTAGAATTCATTATTTCTTTTATACTAGCAACATCACAAGATAATACAGGAATGCCCAATATCAATGATTCTAAAACAACTAATCCAAATGGTTCATATCTTGAACACATTAAGAAACAATCGGATGAAGATACATACGGAAATGGATTTGTTTTTCTCCCCATAAGTATTACTTTATCATTTAATTTATATTCTTCTACTTTATTCTTAACTAACTCAAAGTCTGGGCCATCACCTATTAGTCTTACAACAACATTATCTAATTTTTTATCAATATTTAATTCATTTAATACGTCAACTAATCTATCATATCCTTTCATATTATGAATTCTACCAACCGATATTAAATTAATTTTATCTTTATCGTATTTAATATTTTCTTCCTTTGATTTACTTATTATTTTATTTGAATCAATTATATTAAATATTACATCTGTTTTTTTAACTTTATATTTTTCTAAAAATCTTTCTAAAACAGAATTTGATATTCCAATTATTTTATCAAATTTAGGAAATATACTTTCAAACAAATCATGGTAGTTTTCAGTACAATCATACATAGAATAATCTGTGTGTAACCAATGATATTTTTTAATACTATTCCCATAAGCAGTAAATAAAGCGCAAAAACCATCTTTAAACGCTATCTCAACATCATATTTTTTAGAAAACATTTTATTTCTTTCTTTAATTATTTTTTTACCTATATTTTTTGTTTTCATCAAATATATTAATCTAAGTTTAGAATAAATAAGTTTAAGATTCTTACTTTTAATCACTTCTTTTAAAGTTAAATCAACTGCATCAAAAAAGCTTGTTCCATATATTATATTTACATTTTTAGGTAAATTATTTAAATAATCTCCAGCGTTATGAAGTACCGCAATATCAATATTATATTTATCAACATTTATATTATTTAATATATCTTCTAGTAATACTGATACTCCACCCATTCTTTTTTCATCAACTACAAATAATATATTCTTTTTAATCATATTATCACCTATTTATTTTTAATTTTATATAATATTTTAGAAACACATTTATTAAATGTTAATAAATATGCGCCTTTTAAACTTTTATAAAAATATTTATTTTTTCTATAATTTGGAAAATTCTTTTTAACATTTTTAATTGCTAAGTCTACTGCTTTATTATACTCATCTTTATCAAAGTAAGTTGATTGCTTTACAAATGTAGCATAAATATATCTAACATAAGCAAATTCTAATTCTTTCTTATATTTATCATAGAAGCCTTTTTCTTTATAAAAATCTATAATACCATTCCAGTTATCAATATAATTATAAATTCTTTTATCAACACTTTTAGTAATTGATCCTTTTCTTTGAATATATTGATTAAATGGTTCTTTTATTACACCTATATTTTTAATTAATGGTAGCATTCTATATATAAATTCAACATCTTCAAACCAAACACCTTTTTTAAATTCAATGTCTTCAAATATTTCTCTTTTAATAATCTTATTCCAAACAACCGGATAATTATTAATTATAGCTTTATTTATATCACTTGTATCTTTATTAAATCCAGATGAAACTCTATTTTCTTTATTACTATCTTCGTAAATATAGTTTAAATCACATACAACAACATCAAAATTATCTGATTTTGCTTTTTCATACATACTTTCATACATGTTTTCCAAAACAAAATCATCGCCATCAACAAATGCAATATATTCTCCAGAAGATTTTTTTATTCCATAGTTTCTAGCATCTGAAACTCCACCATTTTCTTTTATATATGATTTTACATTCTTATATTTTTTAGCATACTTATCAATTATTTTTTGGCTATTATCAGGACTTCCATCATTAACAACTATTATTTCAATATCTTTTAATGTTTGATTAACTAAAGATTTTAAGCATCTATCAATATATTTTTCTACATTATATACAGGAACAATAACACTTACTTTCATTATTTCCTCCTTAACACTTTTATTATAAACAACCAATTAAAATAAAACAAATTACACATAATTTTATATTTAATGCTTTCTTTTTTATAATACTTATTTTTTCGCCAATTGGGAAATTTATCTTTAATAATTCTTTTAACTTTTAAAATATTACTATTACCTTCTTTATAATCAATAAATCTTAAATTAGAGGCATGAAGTAAATATTCTATATAAATATACTCTAATTCATCTTTGTATTCATTTAACAAATTATACTCTTTAAATTTATTATAAAGATGATCAAGCGAATCAAATATATCTTCCCATTTTTTATCATAATGTTTTTTATTTAATATTGAACCAGTTCTTTGTAAGTAATAATAAAATGGTTTCTCAACATATGAAAAATTCTTACATAAAGCACATGCAAAAGGCATAATTGCATTATCTTCAAAACATTTACCTTCTAAAAACTCTATATTATTATCCTTAACTATGTTTAATTTTATTAATTTACATACAGCTCCAGGCATTGAAATAACTGAACATTTATTATTGCTTTTATCATAATGTGGAATAATTGATATATGCTCTTTATTGCCGTTTTCTTCTAATTTATAATAATCACATATTACTAAATCGACTTTATCTTTTATAGCTTTCTCATACATTTCTTTTAAACAATTAGTATCAATATAATCATCACTGTCAACAAAAAATAAAAATTCCCCAGTAGATTTTTTAATACCATAATTTCTAGCACTTGCTAAACCACCATTTTCTTTATTGAATATTTTAATTCTTTTATCATTAAAATTCTCTTTAATTAATTTAATAGAATTATCTTTAGTTCCATCATTAACAATAATTATTTCTATATCTTTTAGTGTTTGATTAACAATACTATTAATACACTTTACAATATACTCTTCTACTCCATAAACTGGAATTATTACACTTATCTTACTCATAATTAATCCTCTATAACATGATATAATTTTTTAAATACATCTTTATTATAATTTTCAGGATCAAATTTGTTTTTAATTTTATACCCTTCATCTAAAAATTTTTTTAATCCCAAATAAAATGATTCTTCATCTATATTTGTAACTATACCATAACCTTTAAGTTCTATTTTGGCATCAGAAACATTTGTTGATATTATCGGTTTATTAAATATTTTACTTTCTAAATAAACAACTGGATTTCCTTCTATAACAGAAGATAAAACTACTACATCACATATTTTAAAATATGGATATACATTACTTTTTTTACCTAAAAATTTAACATTTTTTTCTATTTTTAATTTTTTAACTAAATCTTTATATAAAGAGGTATCTGGTCCATCACCGACCATCCATAATTCAAAATCATAATTTTTATCCAATAATCTCTTTGCAGAATTTAACAAAACTGACAATCTTTTAGCATGCTCTTCATGTCTTCCTACATTTAATACAATAGTCTTAGTCTTCTTTTCTTTAATCTTCTCTTTTCCCCTTTCAAGCATTTCTTTATAATTAACCGGATTATTAATTACATATAATAGTTGTTCAGAATCGTGTACGCTCAAATACTTCTCTTTTAAAGCATTAGAAACAAAAACTATCTTTTTATATTTATTAGCTCTAATATATTTTAAAAACTTATTAGCTTCTTCTTTGTTATTCCAATAATCCCCATGAAACCATATAGCATTATTCTTAGAGAATCTTTTAGATAATATAGCTCCACTTTTAACAGTTGTAGCAAAGTTTGCTGCAAAATCAAATTTATTATAATACTTAATGCTGAATTTAATTAGTTTTAATGCATTTATAATTTTTCTTAAAATAATATTTTTATTTTCATTAATATTAAAATCAATAATATTTGCGCTTTTATTTATTTCATTTAAATACATACCTTCTTTTTTTTCTAAAAATAAAGTTACATTGTACTTATTATAATCAATATTATTTACATAGTTTATAATTGCTCTTTCAATACCACCTATATCTAAATTCTTTGCAAAAAATGCAATACTCTTTTTCATGTTATTTTCTCCTTTTATTGATTAAAAACACAATTGCATTCTTAATCCCAATAAATTCTTTTGTTTTAAATGATAAAACTATATATGAAGAAAAACTAATTATCAATAATACTATTGCTTTTAAGATAAATGTTAAAAGATTAGATACAATTATATATCTTGAAATAAAGTATGAAATTACAAAACATACAGAAAGCCTTAATATCATTTTAACACATCTTACAACATAATCCATTACTGAAGACTTAAATACATATTTATAAACTATATATGGATCTGTCCATCCACTTGAAATTGCTCTTGCTACTATTGTTGCTAAGAATATTCCTCCTAGTCCCATTATTTTAGCAAACCAAATTGATAAAATAATGTTTACAAAAGCAGACATTACCGGAGCAAGTGATTAAATTCTCCAGCTGTATTTCTAAACGTAAACGTCGCAAATAACATACCATTAAAGCATAAATGTCCTACAATCATAGCTACAACAAAATTAGAAAGTAAATATTCTTTACCTAACCATATAGTTATAAAATCATTAAATAATAAATATGCACAAGATCCTACAACACAATAAATAAGACCTGTGAAGTAAAATAATTCATTAAATATTTTCTTTTCTTTTGTAGCATTTTCTTTAGCTATTAAGTTACCTACACTAGACGTAAATGCATTTTGTATTTGAGAAATTATTAATGCTAAAGAATTAACTATTAAATAATAGTTAGAATAAAGTCCTAATATAGTTAATCCTAAGTATTTAGAAATAATTATACTATCAGTTCCATTTAATATAACTGATGAAAATTTATAAATAAATAATGCTTTTACATTAGTAAATATCGTTTTTCTTTCATTTTTTTCTAATTCTTCACCTTTAACTTTAACAAGTTCAGGATACATTTTCTTAGATTTATGAGCTAAAAAACTTTGAGTTATTATTGTGTTTAATACTTGTAATATCAAATATAAAATATAGTTATGTGTAAAATATAATGTTGTTAATTGTAATATTATTTGAACTATTTTAAAAACATATGTATACGTGATTATTATATAATTCTTTTGATCAGCAGTAATTATTGAAGTTCTGTATGAGAAGAAATAAGACACTGATGTATCAAACAAGAAAATTATATATATTAAATAAATACTTTCACTAATGTTAGGTGTGTTTTTTATTATAAATGGTATAAACGGAGTTGTTATAAGTCCAACAATTATAATAACAAATGCAATTTTCTTATATGTTTCTCTATAAAAATTAGTTAATTTTTTTAATTTTGTCATATCATTATTAGCAAGAGGTTTATACATACTAAAAATAATAGCATTACCTATTCCTAATTCTGCGAATGATAAGACTGTTAAAATATTTGTAAATAAACTATTAAGTCCTAAGTATTCTGAACCTAATATCTTGATAAATATAGTCCTACTTACAAAACCTAATAACAAACTAATCATTTGGAACATAGTTCCAACCCACATATTTCTTATAACATTTTGACTTCTTGTTTTTTTCATAATTATCAACTACCTATATAATCTTTTAAATTTTCTGTTGTCGTTTTCCTAGATAACTCGTATCTTGGAATTTGAAATTTATCATCTGTTTGGGATGCAACATTTCTTTCCTTTTCAAATCTTTTGTATAGATATTCTCATTTATCTTTGATGGAATAAATATTCCCAAAAATATTGTTACTAATCCAAGCACAACAAATATAATTTTTTTCTCTTTTCCATACTACTAACACCTTTATTTATTATTTACATCAAAAACAATTTTTTTTGGCATGTGATTAATTCGTTTTTCTTTTGGAGGAAGTTTCATGTAGTCGCCAAATAACTTTGACAAATAAACATTTGGTTTATTCATTCCTTCATACTTTTTGCCTTCAAATAAAATTGGTTTTGAAGGCATAATATCTTCTCTTAAGTTTGTTTCCTTTAAATAATGATAACTACCAGCTAAAGCGTTTATATATTTCGAATTATTATTTTTACATTTTGTTAAATAATAATGTTGAATGCTCATTAACTTCTTTTTAGAAAAAACACTTAATAATAAAACTAATAATGGTCTTCCGAATTGATTTAATTTACGAATTTTATTTTTATATAATACTGCATCACCAATATTTTTAATAATATTTGCTCGGATTTTTAAAGATAGATTAATTTCATCAACATTTTCAAATGGAAATATATCAATAAAAATTCCTTTGTGCATTTCATCATCTTCAAAATACCCTTCGTCAAAAACAGTATTATTCTTTTTTATTTTTGCAAATGGCAAATAAAAATTCTTATTATACTCAAAACAATCTAAATAATATTTATTTCCTAACTCTTTAGGTGCAATTTCAATAAATTTATCGTAGTCTTTTCTAGGCATTCCAATATCAATATCGTCATCCCAAGGAATAAATCCTTTATGCCTAACTGCACCAAGCATTGTTCCGCCTGTCAAAAAATATGTCAAATTATTTTCTTTACATATTTTTACAAAATCATCTAATATTTCAAGCTCTACTTTATGTAATCTTTTCAATGTTTCCTGATCATAACTTTTATAACTCATAAATTTTCCTCTTTTAAATATTCTATGGTTCTTTTAAATCCATCTTTAACAGTATATTTTGGTTTCCAATTTAATTCTTTTTTTATCTTTTCATTAGATAGGATTCCTCTTTTAAAAGAAGAGCTTCCTTTTGCTAATGAATTATCAAGTTTAATAACTAATTTGCTTTCATTATTAGATAGTGATACTAAAATCTCAGCCAACTCTTTAATTGTTATTTCTTGATCATCAGAAATATTATATACTATATCTTTACTTGATAATAAAACTTTAAAAATACCATTTATAGCGTCGCTTATATATGTATAAGTTCTACTTTGTAAGCCTTCACTTTTCATTATAATATCTTCATGATGAATAACATTATTTAAGAAATCGGCTTGTACCCTTCCATCAGTAATTGACATGCCAGGACCATAAGTGTGAGCTAATCGAACGATTTTAGTGTTTAATCCATATTCATCATGCATGGAAATGCACATATTTTCTGCTGCCTTTTTACCTTCTGCATATCCATTACGTGGAATCAAAGGATTAACTTGTCCAAGTAAACCTTCTTCTGTAAATATAGAAACATTTTCACTTGGTTCTCCATATATTTCACGACTTGATATAAATAAATAAGTTGCTTTCTTTTCCTTTGCTAATAGCAATGTATTATAAGCGCCAATAGTATTAGCAGCATTTGTTTCAAAAGGATAATCTTTCATTATCTTTGGACTTGCAGGACTCGCTGCATGAATTATATAATCAACACTACCCTCAATTATAAATTTATTTGTAACATCTTGTTCAATAATTCTAACATGTTCATCATTCAATATTTCATTATTTAATTTATTTTTATTACGAACATTTAAAATAATGTTAATATTCATTTTATATAAATCATTTAAAGTTTTTAAAACATATGAAATATACGAACCAATCATACCGGTAGCACCCGTTATAAAAAAAGTTTTACCATATAATTTATCAACTTCATTATCATTTATTATTTGTAATGTATCTTCATAAATAATCTTATTCACTTTTTTCCTCCTGATGATTTAATTTATATATTTGTTCTTGATCTTTCACAGATAAATTAGCTAATAAATTAATGTAATCTTCAACTGTAGTTACCTTAATATTTCCGCGATTCCCTTCAATTAAATGGACTTTTTTACCACATTCAATCATTAGTGAACAAGAATCAACTATTTTAGGATTATTATAGCCTAGTTCACTATTTCTAATCTTTTCGTGTGCTTCAATTATCTCACTCAAATAAAATGTTTGAGGTGCTTGTGCTGTATAAACTATTTTTCTTTCCAAAATTTCATCAACTTCACTGCCGTTCCTACTTATGATTGGTGTTTCAAAAGCTTTTGTTGCTGTCACACAAGAACCATATTTTTTTACACACGAAATATTATCATTGATAACTTTATCATCAATTAGCGGTCTAACTCCATCATGTATTAAGCAAATAGAATCATCAGAATTTTCTTCATAAGTTTTTTTTAAAACACGATAAATAGTATCTTGTCCACTGTCACCACCAGAAATAATGCCTCCTACAGGAATTTTAGTAATATTATATTTTTTTACTAAATCTTCTAAAAAAGAAATATATTCTTTAACACATCCTACATATATCAAATCAATATTGTCATTATATTGAAATTTCTCTAATGTATGGATAATTATCTCCTTGCCGTATATCTTCAGGAATTGTTTGGGAATGTTAGCCCCCATCCTATCTCCAACTCCTCCAGCAAAAATAATGGCAATGTTTTTTTGATTATCTTTCATTTGATACCTCACAAAGTATTGTAATAGATAATATTGTTTTAAGCACAATATAATCAATATAATTATATAATAAATTACTATATTTTTAAAGCAATATGTTTACATATATAAAATATTTCAATGAATAAACCCGAACCAATATGATATAATTTAAATGGGTGATAATATGAAAAAAGGAATGTTAACTGTTATAATTGTATGGTCTATTCTTTTGATAGGATCTTTAATTTATTTTAATAGAGATAAAATATTTAAAGGTACAAATTATACAAATTTAGGTTATAGTGAAATATCTAGCCAGAAGATTAAAGATTTAAAAATTGATGCTTTCATAAAAGATACTTATTCTAAAACATTAGATAAAGCTTTAGAAAGTGACAAATATGTAAATGATTACTTACAAGAATACATGAATATTGATTATATAGATAATAATGATTTTATTAATAGTATTAATGATTTGTTAAAAAAAGATTATAAATCTAATGATATAAACTCATTATCATTTATACTTTCTTCACCTTATTATAAATACGAAGTTCTTGATAGTTATCTACAATATTATAAGAAAAATAGTGACAAAAAAGATAATATTGTTATTTTAACAAATATCGGACTTAATAATGATTTTTATACAAATATAAGAGAAATAAAAGATCCTGATAATTTATTGGTACTTGTTAACAAATATAATAAATTACCAGATAATTACAAACCTTCTAACTTAGAAGATTTTGATTCTAAATATAAGATTAGTAAACATGAAAAGCCCATGAGAAAAGAAGCTCATGATGCTTTAATAAAATTAATTGATGATATTAATAAAGAGGGAATGGATTTATGGATCAATTCAACATTTAGAACAAAAGATTATCAAAATGAATTATTTACTAATTCAGTTAAAAGAAACGGAATGGAACATGCTTTAATATATTCAGCTAAGCCAAGACACTCTGAGCATGAAACCGGGCTTGCAGTAGACTTATCTGCTGAAAAAAGTGGCGTTATAGAGACATTTGATAAATTTAAACAATATGATTGGATGAAAGAAAATGCACATAAATATGGTTTTATAGAAAGATATCCAAAAGGAAAAGAATGGATTACAGGATATGCATATGAACCTTGGCATTATAGATATGTTGGTGTAGAAGTGGCCACTAAAATAAAAGAAGAAGGAATTACATTTGAAGAATATTCAGTTAAATATTTAGGATACTTTTCTTCTACCGCAAAAGAACAATAAGTAAAATAAGAACATAATTATTACGGAACAAATACTTATAACAGATAATGTTAAAATATTTGTTTCTTTTTTTGTCAATTTCTTTCTTCCCAAAATATTATCTTCTATTACTTCACTACTGGGTTCTTCTTCAAAAGTTGTCACTACTTTATTTACATTAATTATATATACATTAGTTTTGCTTTTATTTTTATTATTTACAATAATTCTTACTTCATTTTTACCTTCTTTAAAATTAGAATTCCCTGTTATTTTAACAGTTGATTCTGAACTTTTTGTTTCATAATCAATACTTAATCTATTATCATCCAGAACATTTATATTATATTCATAAACATCCGGATTAAAATTAATATCATATCCATTAATTATTAATTTAGATAAACTTACATCATCGAAATCATTAAATTCTTTATAATTTTTAAATATATCAACTTGATAAGTTAAGATTTCTTGATTCTTTTTTATAACTTTTAATATAACTTCGTTTTTACCGTCTATTAATTCAATATTACCTATTCCTGTTACATAATCATCTTCTTCTGATTTAGAAACATTTATATCTATATTATCTGTGTTTTCATCCACAAACACATTGTACTTCGTTATATATTCACTAAAATAAGGTACTAATGAATAATTACCAACTTTTATATTAGTTATTGCTTTTACATTTAAAGCAAAAGAAAAGAAAGTTACTGCTAACAAACACTTAAGTATTTTTTTCAAAGCTTTCACTCCCTATTTTATAATTTTTAAAATAATATTTTTTCCCTTTATTTTAGTATCACTATATTTAAAAGAATCTTTTAGATTAGAAATCATACTATTTACTTCTTTATTATAATAAATACTTGCGATGACTTCACCCCTTTCGACAAAATCTCCTATTCTTTTCTTTAATACAATACCTGTATTTAAATCTTTTGGTTTTATACCAATTAATTCTGATGATATTTTTCCAATCTTAGAAGCATCTATTGATTTAATATAACCTTTTTCTTCACTTTTAACATCTATTCTTCTGGCTTCAACTTTTAACTCTTTTATATTTCCACCTTGCGACTTAATCCATTCATAAAATTTATTTTTTGCTGATCCATCTTTTAATGATTTCAACACTAGCTTTTTAGAATAATTGAAAGATAAATTTTTAGATATGGACACCATATAACTAGAAAGACATATAATTAAATCATACATTCTTTTATCATATTTGTTATCAAAGAAATTAATTACTTCTTTTACTTCTAACTTATTTCCTATGTTATTGCCAAGCGGTATATTCATATCTGTTAAAACACATATTACTTTTCTATTATAGTATTTACCTATTTTAATCATTAATCTAGCAAGTTTAGTGGCATCTTTAATACTCTTCATAAATGCACCTTTACCAACTTTTAAATCAATAACAATATTATTTGAAGAACAAGCAATTTTCTTACTCATAATTGAACTTGCGATTAATGGAATAGAATCAACATATCCAGTTTTGTCTCTTAGAGAATATATTTTTTTATCTGCGATTGCGATATCTTTAGTTTGACAAATATCAACACATCCGACTGTATTTATAATATTTACAAATTCTTTATGAGATAATTCACTTTTAAATCCCGGAATGCTTTCAAGTTTATCTACTGTTCCACCTGTTGTTCCCAAACTTCTTCCACTCATTTTAGGAACCGCTATATCAAGAGATGCACATATAGGTAAAACAATTAAAGAAGTTTTATCCCCAACTCCTCCAGTAGAATGTTTATCAACTGTAACTTTGTCAACAAATGATAAATCTTCTATCTTACCACTTTTAATCATTACGTCAGTCAAAAACAAAGTTTCATTAAAAGATAATCCACTATTATAAATAGCTTTAATAAATAAAGTCATAGTTTTTTCGCTTATATTATCATTAACATATGAATCTACCATATATTTTATTTCATTATATGTTAATGATTTATTTTTAATTTTCTTCTCTATTATAGTCTTACTATTCATATAAACCTCTTTATTCTTAATATAATTATATAAAATTTATTTTAAAATTAAAAGATTAAAAAAATGCACAATGTGCATTTTATCTAATTACATATGGATCATCATATAATCCACTACCTGATGAATAAATTGTTTTTGGACTTAACAAAATTACATATCTTAATTGTTTTGAGTTACTAGTTCTTGTCTCATAAACACCACTTGTGCTTATAGCATAGACATATGAAGAATTTTTTTCTGCTTTTGTTGTAGTCCAAAAAGATTGTGGAAGATCATGCATATAATTGTAGTTTGTACATCCTCTATCTTCTATTGTATTACAATTTGGATCAATACTAGCAATTAAATATTCTCCAACAGTTAATAATCTTATAGGTGATTCCTCTTCACTTAATTCTTTACACTCAACAGATTTCATACTTCCAGAAGTTGTTTTTCCTCTTGAAGCTAAACATATTTTTTTGTATACAACTTTGCTTTTTTCAGAATCCGTTAATAAAGTACCACTGTAATACTCTTTCTCAATATAATCTTTTATTCTACTTATATTATAATTATTAATTCCATCTTCAGAATCAATTTCTATATTATATCTATCATCCCACTCTGTAGAATCAGTTCTAAATTCTGAAATTAATACCAAATTATTGTCTTCATCTATTCTTAAAATTCTCCATTTATTTTCATTTAAAAGTACGTAGTTATTTTTCACTTCTCCTCTAAATACTTTTTCACCACTTATATTGTATAACCCTACTCCTTTATCCACTAAAGTATTATCTTCTAATACTTTCTTATATAACTCAACAGAACTATATCTTTCTCCACAGTTTAAGTAAGGAGTATACTCATAATCTAGTTTTGTCTTGGTTACAGTAACTTTGGCATCGCAAGAATAACCATATCTCAAATACTTATTTAAGGGCTTTATATAATTTCCATCAACTAAAGTATTTAAATTAACTTCACTTGTTTGTTTTTCTTCAGTTGGTAAATAACTAGAATTTACTGCATAATAATTTCTTGCTGCCTCTACAAGTTTAGTCTCTACTTCTGCATAAGTATTATATGTTTTATTAGTTAATCGCCCTATTAAACTTAATATTATTATTAAAAGAATTATTCCACCTAATCCTCCAATTAACCACCATAATGTTTTCTTATCCATAACACTTACTCCTTCTTACTTATTATCTATAAGTTTTTTATATATTTCTTCATTTTTTAAACTTATTTCTTTTTTATATTTAGGTATTATATGCACATGATAATGCTTTACCTCTTGACATATTCCATTGTTTTGAACAACAGCAACCCCATCTGCATGTAAAACCTCATAACATTTATTTATCATCTTTTTTATTATGCTATTTAATTTAGCAAAAGTTTCATCATCCATATCAAGTGCATCTGTAACATGATATTTGGGTATAATTAACATATGCCCAGGTGACACTGGAAATTTATCCATTATCACTTTTAATTTATCATCTTCATAAACTACACTTGAAGGGATTTCACCATCATTAATTTTACAAAAAATATCCTTTTCCATAATTCACCAAATATATTTTATCAAAAAATAAACTTTTTTTAAAGATAAATATGCTTTTATTATATAAAAATTTTATTATTTTGAATACCTTAAATTAGAAGGTGCTAAAATGAATAAAGATTTTCCAATGTTAAATAAAAACATTATATATTTTGATAATGCTGCTACTACCTTAAAACCCAAATCAGTAATAAACGCAATTAATGATTACTATGAAAATTACTCTGCTAATTCTCATAGAGGTGACTATAACATTGCATTTAAAGTAGATGATGAAATAGACCTTTCTAGAGAAACAGTTAAAAAATTTATAAATGCTAGAAGAAAAGAAGAAATAATATTCACTAGTGGAGCTACTGAAAGTTTAAATATGATAGTATTTGGATTTTTTGAAAACATTTTAAAAGAAAATGATGAAGTGATTCTTTCTAAAAGTGAGCATGCTTCAAATATCCTTCCGTGGTATATCCTTTCATTAAAAAAGAAAATAAAACTTAGATTTATACCGCTTAATGAAGAAAACAAAATAACCATTCCGAATTTATTAAAAACAATAAATAATAAAACTAAAGTAATAAGTCTAGCACATATAACAAATGTTATTGGAGATGTAAGAAACATAGAAGAAATTATAGAAATCGCACATTCTAATAATATTTATACTGTTGTTGACGCATCACAAAGTATTTCTCATATTAAAACTAATATAAAAGAAATGGATCCTGATTTTTTAGTATTTTCCGGTCATAAAATGTGTGGCCCTACCGGTATAGGCATTTTATATGGTAAATATGAATTACTTAGTAAAATGATTCCTTTTAAATTTGGTGGAGGTATGAATGAATCATTTAACGAAGAAAAATTGATTCTTGAATCTATCCCTTATAGATTTGAAGCGGGTACACAAAATATATCAGGTATTATTGGTCTTAGGTATGCAATTGAATATATTGAAAGCATCGGATTTGATGAAATACATAGACACGAAATGTATTTAAGAAACTATCTTATTAGAAGATTAAAAGAGATACCATACATTAAAATATATAATGAGTATTCAGATTCTTCTATAATTCTCATAAACGCCGAAAATATTTTATCTGGTGAATTGGGACTATATTTAAATAGTAAAAATATATGTGTTAGAAGTGGTGCTCATTGTGCTAAAATGTTAAAAGAAGAATCACATTTTGAAGATACCGTTAGAATAAGCTTATACTTTTATAACACTTATGAAGAAATAGATGAATTAATAGATGCTCTTAAAAATAAAAATGAACTTTATAATTTTTTAAAATAATGTGTTTTTATATAAAAATAAATAATAGAGTTATATAACCACTCTATTATTTTATTTTGTATTAAATTAGTATTCACTTTTATTTTAGTATTAATAAAATTTAATCAAAAACTTTAATTTTATAAATATGTTATTATGTTATTGAAAGGAGGTATTTTTATGTTAAACCAAGTTGTTTTTGTAGGAAGACTTACAAAAGATCCAGAAATAATAACTAGTGAATCTGGTAAAAAAAGGACTAGAATAATTGTTGCGGTTAACAGAGGATTTAAAAATATGGATGGAATATATGAAACAGATTTTATTCCATGTATATTATGGAATGCTGTTGCTGAAAACACTTGCGAATATTGTCATAAAGGTGACATCATTGGTGTAAAAGGAAGAATACAAACAAGTAGTGTAGAAGATGAAAAGGGTTATAAAAATTATGTAGAAATAATTGCTGAAAAAATAACTTTTTTATCAAGTAAAAAACAAGAAACAGATGATTAATCATCTGTTTTTTATATAAATAAACGTTGTTTTATTTCATCTAATAATTTATTATTGTAAGAAATAATGTATATAATTACACTTATTATAATTATTGGCACTACTGCATAAACAGACCAATTAAAATTGATAACGTTATATTTAAATAAATCTATACCTCCCTCTATTACAATTAAAATAAGAGATATAAATGAAAAACAAATTGCAAATCTTCTAAGAAAATTGTATTTTTTGCTTTTCAAAACTAGTATACAAATCAAAATATATGCCCATACCACAAATATAATAGGACAAATCAAATATATATACCAATGCAAACCATTGTTTAAATATGCTATTACAAAAAGTAAAAGTTCCGTTGATATGAGTTCAATAATATACGGTATGTATTTATTTTTAAATAAAGCAAAAGATAATTTACTATCTAAATAAATTATTGAAAACAATACATATATTGACCATGATAAACTTCCAGTAAAAATTAAATTACAAAAAATTGTTATAAACGAAACTGCAATTAATATAACAGTTATAAGTCCACATACAAATTTATGATTAATTTTATTATATTCATCAACCAATAAAGAATATACAGGTTTATCAAAACCTTTCAAGTTATTAGGATTTATAACTTTTGTATTACACAAAGGACAAACTTTTTCAGATTCCTTTAATTTTACACCACAATTAACACAAAATGACATATTTACCTCCTATTGCTTTCTATTAAAACTGGGATATTATTATTAATAAGTTCTGTAAAAAATAGTCTTTCAAACTCAGATTCCTTTATTTTTCTTGTAAAAGTTATGTACAAATTATCTTTATACCCTATGCATGAGACAGAGCCGGGTTTTCCTCGTGATTTTCCTATTGCAAAGCCCACTTCATCAATATATTTTTCTAATACCTTTGGAAAAGTAATTAAGCCTAAATTTGATAATGTTGTAGTGCAATAATTATCACCTAGCATCTTTTCACTTAATGATAACATATGTTTTTTTATGAACATAGGCATTATTCTTATAGCAAAATTCTTTGATAACTTTACATTAGCACTGAATTTAGCATTTAGCTTTTTTTCAGTCAAATTTAATTCCATATTATTTTTAACTATATTTATTATTTCTTCTAATGAATAATGACCATAACCTGTATATATTCCAATATTTATATAAGAAGAAAAATTCCTAACTGTTTTACTATTATAATAGTTTCTCAAATTAACTGGAATTGAAACTTTTATATTCTTTTTCTTATATTTTCTTTTGTCACTATAATATATTTTTTGTAATGACCAAATTAATAAAGATGTTATTAAACATGTTAATGTACAATTATACTTTTTAGACATATTTTTAAGATTTTCTAATGGTATTATACCAGTTATTACATTTAACTTAGAACCATTCTCTAGCGTTCCTTTATAATGATATGCAAATTTCTCATATTCAAGATTACTATCAATTCTAGCATATTTATAAAAATCATCGCTATATTCTCTTCTAGATGCCTTAACATTTGGGTTAAAAACTATATCATTATAATTAATTCTTTCTTTATATTTAATCTTTATATATTCACCAACTAAAGTTGAAATAAACTTTAGTCCACCAGCACCATCTGTTAATGCATGAAAATATTCAACCGCAATTCTTTTATCATAATATCTAACTCTAAACATATAATTGTTATATTTTTTAAAATTGATTCTTAGCATTGGATTATTATAATCTTCTTCAATAATTGGATTAAGTTTGTTCTTTTTCATATAAAACCAAAAAAGTCCTTTTTTTAATTCATAGCAAAATGAAGGAAATCTATTAATTACATTTAATAAAGCCTCATTTAGAATTTTTTCATCTACTATCTCATTCAAAGTAATTGTTAATCGAAACATAGAAGCATATTTTTTAGATAAAGTTGAAGGATATATTAAAGCAGCATTATCAAGCTTTAACCAATTTGGAATTTTCAAATTAGCTTTATTTCTTTTAGACATAGTTAGCATCTCCTTCTTTAAGTTATTATATTATAATTTAATAAAATCAGCAACTTAAGACAATTTTGTTTACTAAAAGTAGAATTTTATATTATCAAAATTTTTTTGGTTATAATAAATTTGTAAGGTGGTAATATGAATGGTAATCGTCTTAGAGAACTTAGACTATCAAAAGGTTTAACTCAATCAGAGTTGGGCAAACTTTTAGGTGTTACCAAAGCAAGCATATGCTGCTACGAAAAAGAAACTAGAACTCCACCTATTGAAACTATTATTGATATGATGGCACTTTATAATGTTACAAGTGATTATTTAATTGGTTCAGATAATATTGTAACTATTGAAGATAAAAAAATTACAAAAAATGAAGTTATATCAAATGAAGAATTTGAATTTATTAAAGAATTAAGAAAAAATAAATATTTAGCAGAAATCCTTTTGGAAGATCCCAAAAGAAGCATTGAACTTATAGATAAAAAAATTGGATAATTAATTATCCAATATTTTTTTTAAATAAGCCCCTGTATAAGAATTTTTATTTTTAGAAATCTCTTCTGGAGTACCAGTGCACACTATAGTTCCACCACCATCGCCTCCATCAGGTCCAAGATCTATTATATAATCTGATACTTTTATAATATCTAAATTATGTTCAATAACAATTACAGTGTCACCATTATCAACAATACTTTGAAGTATTTCAAGTAATTTTTTAATATCATCTTGATGAAGTCCGGTTGAAGGTTCATCTAATATAAATATACTTTTACCAGTAGGTTTCTTTTGAAGTTCTTTAGCAAGTTTAACACGGGATGCTTCCCCGCCAGACAATGTTACTGCATTTTGACCAAGTTTAACATATCCAAGTCCAACATCATGCATAGTTTGTAAAGTCCTTTTTATTTTAGGAACATTCTCAAATATTTTTAAGGCTTCATCAACTCTTAAATCTAAAACTTCTGCGATATCTAAACCTTTAAACTTAACTTGCAAAGTCTCTTTATTATATCTTTTTCCTTTACATACATCACAAGGAACATATACATCAGGTAAAAAATGCATTTCTATTTTCTTAACACCATCACCATAACAAGCTTCGCATCTTCCACCTTTTACATTAAATGAAAATCTACTTTTATCATACCCTCTTATTTTTGATTCTTTAAGTTCAGTAAATAAATCTCTTATTTGGTCAAATACACCTGTATAAGTTGCTGGATTACTTCTTGGAGTTCTACCTATTGGGTCTTGAGTAATGTTAACAACCTTATCAATGTTATCCAACCCTTTTATCTCTTTACATTTACCAGGTTTCTCTTTTGACTTATATAGATAACTTGCAAGTGATTTATAAAGTATTTCATTAACTAAACTACTTTTACCACTTCCTGATACACCTGTTACACAAATAAATTTTCCGAGTGGAAATTTAACATTTAAGTTTTTTAAATTATTTTCTTTAGCACCTTTTACTTCAAGAAATTTACCATTTCCCTTTCTTCTTTTAGCAGGTACATCTATTTTTAATTTACCACTTAAATATGCTCCTGTTATAGAATCTTTATTCTTCATTATTTCTTCTGGAGTACCTTGTGCTACCACATATCCACCTTCAGTTCCAGCTTCTGGACCAATATCAATAAGATAGTCAGCTGCAAGCATTGTATCAGTATCATGCTCCACAACTATTAAAGTATTCCCTAAATCTCTCATTTCTTTTAATGAATTTATTAACTTATCATTATCTTTTTGATGAAGACCAATTGAAGGCTCATCTAATACATATAATATTCCTGATAATCTACTTCCTATTTGAGTAGCAAGTCTTATTCTTTGACTTTCACCACCTGATAAAGTCCCCGCAGATCTACTAAGAGATAAATATTCAAGACCAACATTTTTTAAGAAAGTAAGTCTTTCTTTTATTTCTTTAATTATTAAGAAAGATATTTCAGTTTCTTCTTTGCTTAGTTTTAAATTGTTAATAAATTCAAGTAAATCTTTAATACTAAGTAAAGTTATTTCATAAATGTTTTTCCCACCTACTTTAACACTTAATACTTCATCACTTAATTTAGCTCCCCTACATTTTTCACAAGGAAGTTCTGTCATATAAGATTCTATCCAACTTCTTATCATACCAGAAGTTGTTTCCATATATCTTCTTTCTAAATTAGTAATTATTCCTTCAAAATTATCATAGCTTTTTAAAATACTACCGCTTCTTGAATTAACAGTAAAATCAAGTTTATCTGGAGAGCCATATAAAACTATGTCCAAATCATGTCTTGACATGTCTTTTACAGGTACATTTAAATCTATATTATAGTAATCTGCAGTTGTTTTAAGTTTTTTATAATAAATATTTAAAGTTTCACCACTTTGAAAAGAAGAAATTGCTCCCCCCATTATACTTTTAGATTTATCAGGTATTAATAAATCTTCATCTATTTTGGATTTAAATCCAAGGCCTTTACACTCAGGACAAGCACCATATGGACTATTAAACGAAAACATTCTAGGTTCTAATTCGGGAAGAGAAAAATTACAATCCGGACAAGCATATTTTTCACTCATTACTATTTCTTCAGAACCGACAATATTTATAACTACTTTACCATCTGCTAGTTTAGAAGATGTTTCGATTGCCTCAAATATTCTACTTCTTGATTCAGGTTTAACAACCACTCTATCAATTACAACATCTATATTATCTTTAATGTTTTTTTCTAATTTAATATCTTCATCGAGACTCTTAATTTCTCCATTTATTCTAACTCTAGAATAGCCTTCTTTTCTAAGGTCATCCAAAAGATCTTTGTGAGTTCCCTTTTCACCATGAACAACAGGAGCCATTATTTCTATTTTTGTTCCCTCTTCGAAACTTAAAACTTTATTAGTCATTTCTTCTATACTTTGATGTTTAATTGGCTTTTTATGTTTAGGACAATAAGGTACACCTATACGAGAATATAAAAGTCTTAAATAGTCATATATTTCAGTGACCGTTCCAACAGTACTTCTTGGGTTTTTATTAGTGGTTTTTTGATCAATACTAATACTAGGACTTAGTCCTTCAATAGAGTCTACATCTGGTTTTTCCATGTTGCCTAAAAATTGTCTAGCATAAGCACTAAGGCTTTCAACATAACGTCTTTGCCCTTCAGCATATATAGTATCAAAAGCTAAACTACTTTTACCAGATCCACTTACGCCAGTCATAACAACTAATTTATTCTTAGGAATTTCTATATCAATATTTTTTAAATTATTTTCCCTAGCACCCTTAATTATTATTTTATCCATAACTACCTCACTACTTTTATTATTTACATTTATAAAAGAAATAAACTCTTTTTAACAGAGTATAATATATCATAAAACCAACTATTTTACAAATAAAAACACACTGATTAGTGTGCTTCTTTTAATTATTACAAGAATTAGTTCCACATCCCACTTCATATGGACAAACTTTATAATTTAATTCTATATTATCATATGTAATAACAACACAGCCATTAACACTTTCATTATCCTTAGGATTTTTTAATTTTTGATCTACTAACAATGAATCTTGCAATTCAGAAATTGGAATTGTTACGCTTCCATTAGTATATAAATCATTCTTTAGATACGCATACTCTTCTTTCTCAGAATATATTGTGAAATATGTATTAGCTGCTGCTTTAATATCAGTAATCATTTCATCATATCTTTGTTCTTTTGAATTTGATATTACTTTAGATAATCCAATTGCTCCAAATGTTCCAACTGCTGCAACTATTGCAATAACAACAACTATTTCTATTAATGTATAACCTTTTTTATTCATAACTACCTCTATAATAATTCTATCATTCTTCTATTGAAAGTTCAAACATAATATCTCTAAGTTCCATAGCTCTTTCAAAATCCATTTGTGACGCTGCTTTTCTCATTTCAATTTCTAAGTTTCTAATCATTTTTTCTTTATCTTTCTTAGAATATTTTACTTTTTCTTGTTTTTGCTCTTCTTCAACATTAGATACAACATCTCTTATTTCTTTTTGAATAGTTTGTGGAATTATATGATACTCTTGATTATATGCTTCTTGAATACTTCTTCTTCTTTCTGTTTCGGTAATTGCTTCTTTCATAGCTTCGCTCATAGTATCAGCATACATTATAACTTTACCATTTTTATTTCTAGCTGCTCTTCCTATTGTTTGAATTAAACTTCTTCCACTTCTTAAGAATCCTTGCTTATCTGCATCCATAATCACTATTAAAGATACCTCTGGTATATCAATTCCTTCTCTAAGTAGATTTATTCCAACTACTACATCAAATTTACCAAGCCTTAAATTTCTAATAATATTAAGTCTTTCTAATGTTTTAATTTCATTGTGAAGATAAGCAACTTTTATACCCATTTCTTTTAGATAATTAGTTAACTCTTCACTCATTCTAATAGTTAAAGTGGTAATTAATACTCTTTCGTTCTTTTTGATTCTTTCTCTTATTTCATATATAATATCATCAATTTGTCCTTTGGTTTTTCTTACATCAATAAGTGGATCTAAAAGTCCGGTTGGTCTTATAATTTGCTCTGTAACTTTATTATCAACAAGTTCTAATTCATAATCTCCTGGTGTTGCTGATACATAAATAACTTGATTAAGTTTACTTTCAAATTCATCAAATTTTAAAGGCCTATTATCTAAAGCCGAAGGAAGCCTAAAACCATAGTCAACTAAAGTTTGTTTTCTTTGTCTATCTCCATTATACATTCCCCTTACCTGTGGAATAGTAACATGTGATTCATCAATAACAAGTAAAAAATCTTTAGAAAAGAAATCTATTAAAGTTGTCGGAGTGCTCCCCTCATCTCTAAGAGCTAGATGTCTTGAATAGTTCTCAATTCCATGACAAAATCCAGTTTCTTTTAACATATCTATATCATATCTACATCTTTCTCTTAATCTTTGAGCTTCTAATAATTTACCTTCTTTATTAAATTCCTCAAGTCTTGCCTCTAATTCACTTTCTATTCTCTTAATAGCTTCATCTATTTTTTCGGGGCTTGTTACAAAGTGAGAGGCTGGAAAAATACTAACTGATTTTTTATTATTAATAGTTACTCCAGTTAATACATCAAATTCACTTATTTTTTCAACTTCATCACCAAAAAGTTCTATTCTAATACCATTTTTTCTTTCATAAGAAGGAATTATTTCAATAGTGTCTCCTTTAGCTCTAAAAGTTCCTCTTGAAAAATCATTTACACTTCTTTCATAAAGCATATCTACAAGTCTTTCAAGAATTGATTCTTTAGATATTTCATCACCAACATTTAGAATTAACATATGATTTTTATAATCTTCTACTTCACCTATATTATAAATACATGAAACAGATGCAACCACTATCACATCTTTTCTATTAATTAAAGCTGAAGTTGCCGAATGTCTTAATTCATCTATCTCATCATTTATTGAACTATCTTTTTCAATATACAAGTCTTTTGAAGGAACATATGCTTCTGGTTGATAATAATCATAGTATGATACAAAATATTCAACTCTATTATTAGGAAATAATTCTTTAAATTCACTATAAAGTTGACCTGCTAAAGTTTTATTATGAGCAAGAATTAAAGTTGGTTTATTTGTTTCTTTTATGACATTAGCAATAGTAAAAGTTTTACCAGTACCAGTAGCACCCAAAAGAACCTGGTTTTTTTTACCAGAATTTATTCCATCAACTAATTCTTTAATAGCTTTAGGTTGATCACCACTTGGTTTATATTTAGATACTAAATCAAACATAAGCATTTTCCTTTCAAATATATAATACCACAAAAACTAATTTTTTTTCATAAAACAGATGTAAATAAATATTATTTAGTAATGAATATTTTAAAAATATATGATATTATATTTTTAGAAAGGAGTAATATTATTATGTATACTTACGGAAATTATGGTAATGATTTATTAGGTGGCACAACTAAAGCTGCTTCTGCTGGATTAGGAGCTATTATTTGGATTATTATTGCATTAGTTTTATCTTTGGCAGGTTGCTTTGTTATTTATTTCTTATTTGTAAAAAAAGATGTAAAAACTAAAAGTAAATTTGTTTTATGGTTACAAGAATTTTTAAGATTTAACAAAATGTTAATTGAACCAATATTGAAAATAGCTTATATTTTTGGAGCATTATTCTTAACATTAGGATCTTTTGCATTAATAGGAACTAATTTCTTATCATTCTTAGCAGTTCTAATTGGTGGTAACATTCTTTTAAGAATTTGTTATGAGTTTTCTATGATAGTAATAATGCTTTGGAAGAATACTACTGATATAAACAAGAAACTTAAAAAATAATATTATTTAAATCTTTTAGATTTATAAAAAAGACTCCTTAAAGGAGTTTTTTTTATTTGTAATAAATTTTATTTAAATAAAGTCCACAAGCATCTATACATCTTCCACAAGTTTTCCTATCTTCACTTTTAAATATATAGTCAATATCATTTATAGTTTTTTTATTTTCATTTATATCTATTAAAAGTCCAACTATATTTCTAATCATATATCTTAAAAAGCTTTTAGCTTTTATATAAATATAAATATAATTATCTTTTTTAATAATTTTAATATCTTTAATATCTCTTACATAGTCATCTTTTTCAGTATCTGAAGTAAAACTTTTAAAATTATGTTTACCTTTTATTTTCTTAACTGCTTTTTTCATTAAAGTAATATTAATGTGTTTATTATACTGATAAATATAATCTTTCTCTATTGGATTATAAACTCCTACATTTATTTTATAAATATATTCTTTCATTAACACATCATATCTTGGTGAAAAATCATTATCTACTTCTTTAATATTTTTTACATATATTGAATCATTTAAAAGACTATTCAATGAATAAATAAATTTATTTGTATCTTTTAATTTATTTGTTTCAAATGAGATAAATTGACAATAAGCATGAACTCCTCTATCCGTTCTAGAAGCACCAGTTGTTTTTATTTTTTCATTTAGTAACTTTGATAAAACACTTTCAACATTACCTTGAATAGTTTCTTTTGTGTTTTGTTTTTGAAAACCATAAAACTTAGATCCATCATATGATAACTCTATTAAATACTTCATTATATATTCCTTTCTTATATACAAAAACGACTTATAAAAAGTCGTTTATTTTTTAATTTGGTGGAGAATGTGGGACTTGAACCCGCGACCCCCTGCGTGCAAGGCAGATGCTCTAGCCAACTGAGCTAATTCCCCACGGTAGGCACTTGAAATCAATCAAGCATATTAATTCTAGCAAAATACAATAATCTTGTCAACCTTTTTCTAAAATTTATATCCATAATATTCTTCAAGTGTAATATTATTATCATGAATAAATGTTGCGGCTTCTACTCCTACATATCTTAAATGCCATGCACTATATTTAAACCCTGTAATACTTTCTTTTCCTTCTGGAAATCTTTGAATAAATCCAAATCTATGCATATTATTAATTAACCATTGATACTCTTCGCTTTCGTTTACATTCTCTATGTATTTAGCATATGGTTCAATATCAACTGCAAGCCCAGTTTGATAATCAGAATGTCCTGGTCTTGAAACATTTTCATCTGCTTCTCTAATACCATTATTCAATTTATAGCTTTCATATATATCTTCTTGATCTTTATAACTTCTATATCCTGCTGAAACAATTAATTTTAGATTATCTTCTTTTGCTGCATCTATTAAATTTTGAATACTTTCAATTATAGTCTTACTTGCATATTTACCAGAATATGAATATTGACTAGATATTAGTTCAACATCCGGCTTATAATCATCATTCAATTTATAATACTTATTTACTAACATTAATTCATTTTTTGATGTATCTGCATCAAAAATTTTTTCATAAGGTTCTAAATTTGTATATGTGTTAATTTTAGCAACTATCTCACTAGAAGATAAACTCTTATTGTTTTTATAATATTCTAAATATTCATCCAATCTATCTTTTCTAAAATACTTTTCTTTATAAAGAGAAACCAAAATGCTACTATATTCCATATTTAATATTTTGTCTTGTTCTGCTTTACTAAAATTTGTTTTTATATATTCTATTTCTTCAGTGTTATATCCGACTTTTTCTAGTTTATATTCTATACTATGTTTTTTTATAATATTAAATATAAGTGATATTATTAGCACCATAATAACAATAATACCGATTAATGCTGATATTGCTAAAGTCAATTTTTTCTTATTCAATTTTTTTTGAACCATATTTTCCTCATTATCTTTCTAAGCATATTATATAAAATTTAAATATATTTCTCAATATTTATTAACTTATTTTTTGAAGTATGATATTATTAGTTTGAAAGGAAAGATATATGATAAAGGAATTTAAAGAATTTATTTCAAGAGGAAATGTTTTAGATCTTGCTATTGGAGTTATCATAGGTGGAGCTTTTAATAAAATTGTTACATCGCTTGTTGATAATATTTTAATGCCTTTAATTGGTTTGATTATTGGTGGTGTTGATTTTAGTAGCTTATCATTTAAAATCAAAGATGCTGAAATAGCTTATGGACTATTCATTCAAAACATTGTTGATTTCTTAATTGTAGCATTTACAATATTTATGGTTGTTAAAGCTGTAAATAAATTAATGCGCAAAAAAGAGAAAAAGGAAGAAGCACCTGCAGGGCCTTCAGAAGAAGTTGTTCTTCTTACTGAAATCAAAAATGAATTAGTTAAACAAAACAAAAAAATAAATAAGTAATTATTTATTTTTTATTTTTTCTTTTAATTTATTCTTAATTCTAAACATAGTATTTTCAATAGATTTTTTATCTTTATTTGTCTTTTTGGCAATTTCTTCATTTGAATATCCCTCTGTTTTTAATTTAAACACTTCATATTCAAAAGAAGTTAAATTCTTTTTAGAATCATCAAGTATTTCTTTAATGCTTTCTTTATCTAACAATTGAACACTAGGATCAGAAGTTTCATCTTTCAGTATTTCATTTATATTTATATCACTCTCATATAATTTATCTAATGAAATAGAACTATTTAATGACTGATGTTTTTTCTTACTAGCAGTTCTTAAGGCAGATTTAATACTTGATTCAATACATAGTGCTACATATGTATAAAATAATACATTTTTTGTTGAATCATATGTATCAATTGCTTTTGATAGGCCAATTAGACCTTCCTGTACAAGGTCCTTTTCTTCTATACCAAACGTTTCAGCTAATGAAATATATTTATAAGAAATTTTATGTACTATACCCGTATATTTTTTTACAAGTTCAGATCTTGCTTCTTCATTTGATTCGGATACTAAAAATAATAATTCGTTGTCATTTATTTCATCATAATTCATACTTTACTTCCTTGTTTTCATTACTTCGTATATCACAATACCAGCTGCAACAGAAGCATTTAAACTATTAACTTTGCCTTTCATTGGAATTGAAGCTATAAAGTCACAATTTCTTCTAATCATTTCTTTAAGTCCATAGCCTTCGCTTCCGATTACTAAAGCAACTTTACCTTCATAATTAATTTTAGTATAATTTTCTCCATTCGCATCTGTTCCAACTACCCAATAATCATTCTTCTTTAACATTTCTATTGTATTATTTAGATTAGCAACTACACATATTTTCGTATTTGTAAGAGCTCCGGCTGATGTTTTCATAACTGTTGAATTCACCTCAACACTTCCTTTGTTAGGAATTATTATGTAATTTACTCCAGCACATTCACTAGTTCTTATTATTGCTCCAAAATTATGAGGATCTTCTATATGATCAAGTATAACGATAAAATCAGCATTTTTATCATTTAATATTTCTTTTAAATCAATATAAAAATCATCTTTTATATCAATAATTACACCTTGAGAATTATTATTACATAACTTATCTAATTTATTTTTTCTATCATATAATAGATTTAGTTTCTTTTTACTAATTAAATTTATTAATTCTTTATCATTAAAATTATCAGATAAAATTACTTTATTAATTATAATGTTACTATTTAATAATTCTCTTAATACATTTTTACCGTATACTAACATAATTCCTCCAACTTATTCAATATTATAACACAAATTTTACAATTCTTTTAAATCTCTTTTAGCAGTAGTAGCAGCTATTGCTCCTTCTGATGTTGCTGTTACTATTTGGTATAAATTCTTCTTTATTATATCTCCAGCTGCATATATACCTTTTATTTTTGTTCTCATTTCACTATCTACTTCAATATAATTATCTTCTGTAAGAATACCCAATTTTGATAAATAACCAGTTGTTGGTTCATATCCAACATATACAAATACTCCATCAACATCAAGTTTATTATCATCTTCAAGAATAATAGACTTTACAACGTCTTTTTCACTTATAATTTTCTTAGCATTTGTATTTATTAATACTTCTATATTACCTTTTTCTTTAGCTTTTTCTTGCAAAACTATATCTGCTCTAATACTATCGCTCCTATTTAATATATAAACTTTTTTAGCAAAGCCTGCCAAATAAATTCCCTCTTCAAACGCTGAGTTTCCCCCACCTAAAACTGCTACAATTTTATCTTTATACAAAGGTGCATCACAAATTGCGCAATAGCTTACTCCTTTACCAATAAAATCACTTTCATTTTCAAGATTTGATTTTTTAGGGTGCCTTCCACCACAAATTATTATTGCTTTTGCCTCATATGCTTCTTCTGTTGTTACAACTATTTTTTTATTATCTTCTACAATTATATCTTCTACTTCTTCCATTCTGTATGGAACTTCTTGTTCTTGAGTGTGAAAAAACATTTTAGTTGCTAGTTCTGGTCCTCCTAAAGATTCATAACCTAAATAGTTACTAACAACATTAGTTTTTGCAACCATACCACCAGGTGTTTCTTTTTCTAACATTAAAACATTAAGTCCACTTCTCTTTGCATATATGGCTGCACTCATACCAGCAGGTCCCATACCAATTACAATAACATCATACATAAAACCATTCCTTTCTAACTTCATTTATTCTTTTCAGTTATATTATACAAAATATCTTCACTTTTTTTAGTAGCTTGAACAATAAATAGTATTAAACCTATTATAAATAAAACAATACTTACAACTTGAGCTGCTCTTATATTTCCAATAAGTAAACTATCTGTTCTATATCTTTCTATGAAAAATCTTCCTATTGAATACCACATCATATATAAAGCTGCAATTTGTCCGTTTTTAATTTTTTTGATTCTTCTAATTATTAATAATAAAATTGCTCCTATTATACACCATATAGATTCAAAATAAAACATTGGTAAATTGTAATGCCCATTAATATACATTCCCTTAATAACAAATTCTGGTATATGTAATTCTTTTAATCTTTCATATGTGGTAATACTCCCATAAGCTTCGCTATTAAAAAAATTACCCCATCTACCTATGGCTTGAGCCATTAACACAAATGGTGCTGCCATATCTAGTATTCTTAATGAACTAAATTTATATTTTTTACAATAAATTATAATTGTCAAAATACCAAATAGCAATCCACCGTGTATTGCAAGTCCACCTTTCCATATTTGATATATTTCATTTAGATGTTTACCATAATAATCCATATTAAATATAACATAATAAAGTCTAGCACCAATAATACCAATTAATACTGCCCAAAATATCACATTAACAAGAAAGTTTTTATCTATATTAAATCTTTTGGATTCTAACATTATGCCAATATACGCAATTAAAAGACCTAATGCAATTAATACGCTATACCATCTTATTTGAAAATTGCCTATTGTTATTAAAATTGGATCCATAAGTCCTCCTATCATTATAAATATATTATACAATAAAAAAATATTCTTTAAAAGAATACTTTTTTTAACTTACACCCCAAGTAATACATCCATTAGTAGTATTATTTGGATTATTAGGTATACATGATACATCGCTTTTCCATCCCCATATATTACTTCCATATGAAGTAAATTGACTGGACCTTGTCTTTGTTTGTATCTTTACTGACTCAAGATTTCTATAAGCAGCATTGGATCCATAAAAAGCTTGATTTCCAATTGTCATAACACTTGATGGGATAGTTACTTCTGTTAAATAATTATTATAAAATGCACTCGCTCCAATTGAAGTCACAGTTGATGGAATTGTGATCTCAGTTAGTTGATTAGCGTAAAAAGCATTATTAGCAATTACTGTTATATTTGAAGGAATTTCAACAGAAGTTAAAGAATTTACTTGAAAAGTTGAAGCTGGTATTTGTGTCAACCCAGATGAAATATAAGCATATTCTATTCGGTTATTATTAAATACGAATGTATCCATTGATGTAATGTTATCTGGAATCATGATCATTTTTAATTTAGAACTTTGAGCAAGTCCATGATCTAAAAATGTCATCCCCGAAGATAATGATAGCGTTATTAATCCTCCCATATTATAAAACGCATACTGTCCCACAGAAGTTACACTTGAAGGTAAATAAATTGATGTAATTGTACTAGTATTAGCAAACGCATAAGTTCCAATTGTCGTAACATTTTCAGGAATTACTATTGTTTTATACAAATTTCCCCCAAGCGATTGATTGCCTATTGTTGTAAGAGTTTCTGGTAAGACTATAGAAGTAAATTTATATGATCTTAATGCTCCAGTTCCTATTGCTGTAACGGTTTTTCCATCAATTGTTGATGGTATTATTATATCTCTAGAGGTTTTATTTAAAACAACATTGCTTAAACCTGCTAATGCATATTCAGATGATCGCAAAGATTCTGATATTAAATATTGTTCAATTGTTTCATCATCAGAGTTCATTTCTCCTGCACATAATAAGTCTGGATCAGCAGAATCCCAATTATCTTCTCCAAAATATTCTAAACATGCATTCATGTCTGTAACTTCATATGTTGCAGACCCTCTATAATAACCAGTTATTGTTACACTGTTATTTGATACTGTATATTCAAATAATGATTCATCTGTTGGTGTTCCATCTCCTATATTTAAAGTCCCATAAAATGAGGCTCCTTTATTATATTTTTGATTTATTCCTCTTTCCTTATATTGTACTGTTAATGTATATGTG
>CAJOJR010000003.1 GCA_905235065.1 uncultured Bacilli bacterium | reverse complement strand
TTTTTCCAATCAAATGCTTCTACTTTATCCATATTTACTATACAAGCTTTATGTGAATATTTAAATGTCTTAGGTAACATATCTTTTATATCTTTCATATTAATTCTAATCATATATTCAGAGTTTTCTGTTACTATTACTGATTTTCTTTCTACTGTGTCTCTATAAATATATAATATCTTATTAAATGGTATATTATAGTCAGTGTAATTATAATTTAATTTTAAAGATTTTGATAAATCAAATTGTTTTAAACATATATCAAAAGACTCTATTAAACTTTCTTCTGCCTTATATTGTTTTGATATAAAATCTAATATTTGAAGTCTCTGTTTAAAAGATTCAAAAGCCATACCACCATGAGCTGTTAAAATAATAATTGGACTTCTCCAATCGGATTTTCTTATTTCTCTTGCCAAATCTAAAGCATTTGTATTAGGTAATTCAAAATCTAATATGTATATATTATTATCGTCATTATTATTTATATGTTTTAATAATTCTTCTGCTTCTTTGTCATATGAAAAAATCTCAAATTCATATTTGTTTTTCATCATGTATTTTAAAATTATTTTTTCAGTACTTTGTCTATGTGCATCGTTATCTTCCACTAATACAAAATTAATCATAAAAAAACACCCATAAAAAATAATATCATAATATTTACTAGTAAGTGAGAAAAATAAACAAAAAGTCTACTTCTCGGTGACTTTATACTTGTTTTTTGTAGACTCTCCACCTTTTATATGCCTAATTTCTATATGTTTTTTCATTAAATTTTCAACTTCGATATATAATTTACTATTTATTTCTTTTAATCTTTCATGTAAATCTTTATGAACTGTACTTTTACTTACTTTAAATTTTTTAGCAACTTCTCTAATTGTTTCTTTTGTATTTAATATATAATTTGTTTCATCTTTTATTCTATTTATAATACCTTTTTTTATTTCAATTCACCCCTATTAAAATATATAGAAGTTTAATTAAAATATGAAAAAAAGACTTTATTAAAAGTCTTCTATGCTTAAAGTATAAAGATTTTCTGGGTCGATTATTTCTCCTTTATGATAAACTTCAAAATGTAAAGAAGAATTATATTCTGGATTTATTTTTGAAGTACCACTAACTCCTAAAATTTGCCCTTGATTTACACTATCACCCTTTTTTACTGTCACTTCATCTATTCCTTGATAAATACTTATTAAATCTTTTTCATGTTTTATTTGAATTATATTCCCTAAAGTTTTATCATTTTCAACTGATATTACTTCGCCATCTAGAATAGCTACTACATCAAACACACTGTTACTTATATAATCTACTCCAGAATTTTGCATGTAGGTATTTTCATAATAAACTAAAGCTTTTTCTTGATTTTCTTTTTCTCCTTCATAGTCATAAAAATATTTACCTATATTAACATTTTCTGATAAATAAGGTTTTATTATTAAACTTTTATTTGTTTGAACAGGAATAGTTTTTTCAAAAACATTTTTAACTGAGTGATCATAATTAATAGGTTCATTAAAATAATTGCTTATTCCTTTAACTAACATAAATATACTTCCTATAATAAGTAAAAGTGAAATTGTGTAAACAGTAGGTATTATTAATCTCTTTGCTTTATTCATAATCACGCTCCTATTATAGAGTGTGAACTAAATTACTAAATTTTATACATTATTAATTTCAATATTTTTATAATAATATTTTAATATTTTATCATAAGTGTATCCTAATTTAGCCATTTCATTAGCCCCATATTGACTAAGTCCTACTCCATGACCATATCCTCTTGTTGTTATATATATTAAATTTTCTTTCTTTTCTATGCTAAAATCAGTTGATCTAATACCAAGCAGTTTTCTAAAAGTTGTGCCTTTAAATTTAGTGTTATTTATTATTAACTCGTTAACCCTATTGCTTTTAGTTCTACTTATTATTTCTATTTTACTTACATATTTATCTTTTAAATTTAATTTTTTTAAAAATTCTGATTCATCAAAATTTACTGTTTTTTCAAAATTTTTATTGTTTTTATCCCAAGAAGATTCAACAGATGAAAGATAATCCAGTTTACTACCAAATACATCTTGTACATCTTCGGTGTACCCGTTTGAAGTGGAAAAATAAAAAGCTTTTATAATATTTCCATTATATGTCATATAAGATCCTGCGGTTGAATCAACAGCATCTTTTACTTTGTTATAATATTTTTCATAATTATTACCCCATTTAGATTTTAGTTTTTCATTATTATGATAGCATTGATTATTAGTAGAATTTTCTAAATCATATGTATTACCTACGTTCATTTTTTCTAACGCATATGTCCTTGAAGCTATTGCCTGTGCTTTTAAAGCTTCTAATTCATAAGATGCGGGCATCTCACATGACACTACTCCAATGATATAATCTTCTAATGAAAGATTTATAACTTTATTTGAATCTAATAGTTTTACTACTTGTTCATCTTTATTGCTGACATATTTTATTTCTTCATAATAAAAATTATTATTTCTATGAGGAATAACTAGTGCATAAATAGGTATTATTAAAACTAAAATGCATAATATATATTTCATATTATGCATTATATTAAATTTAATTTAAAAATATTACTATAAATTGTCGATTTGATTATTTCTTCATATGTCTTTCTTTATTTGAAAAAGATGTATTAATAAATTTATCAACAAATCTTAATGCTAATGATTTATCTATTCTACCAGAAAAAGCAATTACATTAGCGTTATTATGTAGTCTTGATAACGCAACTTCATCTTCAGTAGATACTTTAGCACATCTTATTCCTTTTATTCTATTAGCAGCAATTGACATACCTATACCCGTACCACAAATAAGAATACCTAAATTATCCTCATCTGTTAATACTTCATCACATACTTTTTTTGCTATTAGAGGATAATCAACTGATTCGACGCTATCGCATCCTACATCCTCAAGATAATACCTATTATCTTTTAAATATTTAATAATTTCCTTTTTTAATTCATAACCATTATGATCATTACCAATAATTATTTTCATATAATCACCTAATTTTATTATAAACTATTTTAGAAAAATAATTTATAAATCACCTCAATTTAACATCTTCATTTACAACATGATATATTTGTTTTCTACCAGTAGTAGATTTAACTTCAAATATATCATCACCCGATTTTATTATATCTTATTTTATAATAAAAAAAGCAAACTTGTGTAAAGTTTACTCTTTAATTCCATATTTTTCTTTGAATTTTTGAACGTTACCTGTTTTAGCAGTTTTATACTTACCTGTATAAAATGAATGGCATTTATTACATGTTTCAAGTTGAATTGATTCTTTAGTTGATTTAACAGTAAATTCGTTACCACATGCACATTTAACCTTACATTCTTTTAATTCTGGATGTATTCCCTTTTTCATAATCCCTCCTCGCCATAGTTAATTAATAACTATAGAAATTTCTTCAAATAGTATTATAACAAAAAATACATAAAAATCAACATTTTTTAGAAACTTTACATATTAGTTTATTAGAAATATAGTTATATCCCTCTAGAGATGGGTAAGGATTTCTAATATTAGGAATATAATAACTCTTATTATCCATTTCTTTTGATATTTCAACATAATATATGTTTTTATTATCTTCTAAAGTCTTAAATTTATTATTAATATAATTAAATATTTGATTCAATTTAACAATTGTGTCTTGATTAGTATTTATTAAAGGATTATATAAACCGATTATATATATTTTATTAGAATTAATCTTTCTTATTTTATTTAATAGACATACATAATCACTGAAATATTCATCTATATATTTATAAATCTCATCTATGTTTTTTAACTTACCATCATAATTTTTACTGAGTAAAATATATAATTCTTTTTGTCCAAATGATAAAGTTATTATATTAGAAGATGATATCGCTTGATTAATATTTATTTTTTCATTACTAACATTTATTTCTTTAACATCTTCCATATCTTCTAATAATTCTTTTATATTATAATTATATTCACTAAAATCAGTTATATAAAAGCCTAGATTTTTCTTGTTTTTTAAATATTCACTAAAATAATCTGAGTAACTTTTATTATAAGAATCAAATGGTGTATATCCAAGTACTAGTTCATCTCCTAAGGCTAAATAATTTATTTTCTCTTTATATGTTATTTTAAATATAATGAATGATAGTATTATTCCAATAAAAAAAATAACAAGTGTTTTTCTGTTCATATATCCTCCCAAAAAAACATATCTTGTTAAATTTTATGGTATCAATTCAATTTTAGCACCTATTTTTTGAAGTTTCTCAACCACATCTTCATAACCTCTTAAAATAAGTTCAATATTATCTATTGTTGTTATCCCATTTGCGATTAAACCTGCGACTAACAAAGATGCTCCTGCTCTTAAGTCCGTTGAATAAACATCAGCACCTCTTAAAGGAGTTTTACCATTGATTTCAAGGGTGTCAAAAGATATTAACTTAGTATTAGCACCCATTATATTTAAATATTCTGCATTTCTAAATCTTGATTCATATATTGTTTCATTAATTATAGATTTACCTTCTGCTTGAGTAAGCAACGTTGTGAAAGGTTGTTGTAAATCAGTAGGAAAACCTGGAAAACCTAATGTTGTTATTGTTGTTGGATTTATATTATTACATTTATGTATAAGTATTCCATCTTTTTGAATTTCATACTTAACACCAACTTCTTTTAATTTAACTAGTACCGCATGTATATGTTCTGCAATAACATTTTTAATTTTCAAATCGCCTAATAAAGCACCTATTATCAAGTAAGTTCCTGCTTCTATTCTATCAGGTAATACTTCAACAACACCTTTATGTAAACTTCTTCCGCCTTCTATTATTATTTTATCTGTACCAGCACCAGTTATTTTACATCCCATATTTATTAAGAAAGATGCTACATTTACTATTTCAGGCTCTTTGGCTGCGTTATCAATTATTGTCGTACCTTCTGCAGCAGTTGCTGCTAACATTATATTTATTGTTGCTCCTACACTAGGAAAATCTAAATATATTTTAGCACCCTTTAAGAAGTCTGCTTCAATTATAAATTTACTTTTAATTTGAGTTACTTTAGCTCCTAAAGCTTCAAAGCCTTTAATATGAAGATCTATTGGTCTATTTCCTATTTTACATCCACCAGGATAACATATTTCAGCACGTTTAAACTTAGCAAGCAACGCCCCCATGAAATAATAAGACGCCCTCATTTGTACACTTAATTCTTCTGGTATATCTGCATTTTTAGATTTAGAAGAATCTATATACAAATTTCCATCTTTCATCTCTACTTTACAATTTAAAAGTTCTAATATTTTTATTAAATAATCTATATCTGTAATTTTAGGAACATTATAAATAACGCTACTAGTGGAAAGTATAGCAGCAGGTATTAAAGCTACTGCACTGTTTTTTGCACCACTAATAGTAACTTCACCATTTAATTCATGATTTCCTTCAATTCTTATCTTTGGCATAACTATCTCCTTATTACTACTATAATATATTTTTATGCTTTTATCAATTTAAAATATGAAATATATAAGTAAAATTAACAAAATAATTATTCCTATATATTTAGATGTTTTTTCTAATTTCTTAGATGCATATTTGCCTAAAATATAACCAAGTAAAGTAAAACAAAAACTCACAATTGAAAATACAATTGATGCATAAATTGGTTTATTTATTATATAATTAATTCCCATACCTACTGTAAAACTATCTAATGATACTAAGAAAGCAAAACCTAACATACCAAATATATTCATATTAATAATTTTTATTTCTTCATCTTTAATTGATTTAATCATTTCTATTAACAATACTAATATTATAATTATTATTAAATATTTTGGATTTATTTTAAAAGAATTTAATAATTTATATCCAATTAAACTACCTAATAAAGGCATAAAAAAATGGAATAATCCTACTATAAATGAGGATAAAATTATTTTATTCTTTTGAATACCTATAATTCCATATGCAAGCGACATAGTAAAAGCATCTATACTAAGACTTAAACCTATTAAAAATAATGTTAATATTTCCATATTAATTATTATTTAATTATTTATTTTTTATGATATATTTTTCTATTATTTCAGCTATTTTGAATTTATACTCTGCATCACTAATATTATCTTCATCAATCATACAAAGAGGCGGGAACATTACACACCAATAATTATTCCCTTTTCCTTCTCCTATTGTTATGACAAGTGATTCATAATATCCAGAATTGTATTTTAATCCTTTATACTCTTTTTCTGGAAAATAATTTATCCCATATTTTACATTATATTTTTGATCATAATTTAACTTTTTGAATGTATTACTAACAACTTTTTCGACATTATCAATGTTGTTAGTTATACTTTCTCTTGAATCATTTATAGTAAAATTGTTAAATATTTCACTCTCATTATTTATTATTTCGCTAACTAAATATTCTTTTACTTCAATATCTTTTTTATCATTTGAATTAGCGATCACTCTAAATCTTATAGATTCTTCTGGTATCATCAAAGTTTCTTCATTTTTGATTAATAAGAATATAGTTATTAACATTGAAATTGTAATTAATATTTTTTTCATTAAAAAATACCAACCTTTCACATAAGTATTGGTATTTTTATTTATTTTTTATTCATTTATTATAAAAACATATCTATCTCTATCAGTATAATCTTTTTCTATTACTATTTTACAATTTTTAAAATAACGCTCAGCAATTGATTTAATAAATTCTCCTTGCAGCCATCCTATTTCAAAAGCTATTATAAACTTATCTTTTAAATATTCTTTAGCATTCTTAAGTATTTCTTCATAAAAATATAATCCGTTATTAGGGGCATATAAAGCAACATGTGGCTCATATTTATCTACTGTTTTCATTATCTTTTCATTAATATCAATATATGGTGGATTACTTATTATAACATCAAATTTACCATCTATATTTTCAAACAAGTCACTTTTTATAAAATTAATTTTAGTATTATTTATTTTTGCATTAGTCTCAGCTAATTCCAAAGTTTTATCAATTATATCACATGCAGTTACATTAGAGTTTATTTCCTTACTTAAAGCAACACTTATACATCCACTGCCTGCCCCTATATCTAATATATTAACTTTTTTATTAAATAACTTTTTAATATATTTAATTGTTTTTTCAACTAATAACTCTGTTTCATATCTAGGTATTAAAACATTTTCATTAACAAATACTTTATATCCATAAAAATTAACGTACCCAATCAAATATTGAATTGGGTACCCTTCCATTACTTTTTTATAATCAGATTCATAATCTTTAGAAACAAGTTTTAATTCATCTAATTCTCTTTTAGATATATTTAAATCATTATTTGTTTTCATCAGCTTCTAATTTCATTCTTTCATCTTCTGTTATTAATGCTTCAATGATTTCTTCAAGATGTCCTTCCATAACTTTATCTAAATGCATAAGCGTTAAATTAATTCTATGATCTGTTATTCTGTTCTGTGGATAATTATATGTTCTAATTTTTTCTGATCTATCCCCTGTACCTATTTTACTCTTACGTTCACTTTCAAGTTTTTCTTCTTGCTCTCTTTGTTTTAAATCATAAAGTCTTGTTTTCAAGATTTGCATTGCTCTTTCTTTATTCTTTATTTGGCTTCTTTCAACTTGACAATAAACTATTATTCCAGTAGGTATATGAGTAATTCTTACTGCTGAATCTGTTGTATTTACACATTGACCACCAGCACCACTACTTCTTGTTATATCTACTCTTATATCAGAATCTTTTATTTCAACATCTACTTCTTCTGCTTCTGGCATAACTAATACTGTTGCAGTTGAAGTATGAACTCTTCCTTGACTTTCTGTTTCAGGAACTCTTTGAACTCTATGAACACCACTTTCATATTTAAGCTTTGAATAAACTGCTTCTCCACTTAAAATAAATTCAATATTTGAGTACCCTCCACTTTCACCTGGTGCTTCATAAGTTACTTCTAATTTCCATCCTTCATGCTCAGCATATTTAGAGTACATTCTAAAAAGATCACCGGCAAATATATTTGCTTCATCTCCACCAGCAGCACCTCTAATCTCCATAATTACATTCTTTTCATCGTTAGGATCTTTTGGTAATAACATTCTCTTTAGAATGCTTTCTAATTCTTCTTTTTTATTATTTAAATTTTCAATTTCTTCAGAAGCAAATTCAGCCATTTCAGGATCTTTTAACATTTCTTTAGCTGTTTCTATGTCTTCAGTAACTTGTCTATATTCATGATATTTATTAACTTTTTCTTCCAAAAAAGTTTTTTCTTTACTTAATACCTTCATTTTTTCATAATTTTCATAAACTTCAGGTTTAAGTAATTCATTATTTAAAAAATTATATCTTTCTTCTATTATTTTTAAACGTTCATCCATATTTATATCTCCTTTTTTAATTTAAACAAAACTAAAAAACTAGCTATAAATCATTCCCTTCATCTTCTTCATCAACAATAACTAGATCTTTTAAATCATCATCAGCTTCATCATCATCAATATCTTTAGTTTCACTATATTCATCATTTTCTTCTGAATCACTATAGTCTTCTTCCATAATTTCTTCTTCATTAAGTTCATCTTCGATATCTTTAATCCTTATCTCTGCTGTGTGATTTTCTCTTAAATCCCAATAACCTTTTTCTAATTGTATAAATCTTTTTTCAGTCGCAAGTAAAGTAAAGAAATCAGCTATTTGATTTTCAAATGCAGATTCACCTAATTCAAGAGTATCACATATAATTTTAAATATTTCATTGATTTTCATTTTTTTGCCTTTTTCTTTTAATATTACATAAGCAATATCATCAAAAGGCATTAATTCTAATTCTTCTTTTGTTACAGTTTTAAACTTCATAACACCCTCCGTCATAAAACATTTATCTCCTAAAATTATACTTATTATTTTAAATAAATCAAGTATTTTTTATACATTAATATGTAATAATTAATCTAATTATTCAACATACTAATATATAGTAATCGGAGGGTGTATGAAAAAACTGTACTTTTTCATCAAATTGACAATATTTTTATTTTCTTCCATAACTATAATTATTTTTGGGTTTTATGCTTATGCATACTTAACACCAAAAGAAAATCTAACAACTTCAAATCAAATATTAATATATGATGATGAAAAAAATTTAGTATTTGAAAATGCTAGTAATGCTACTTGGGTTAAACTTAACAATATTTCAGATAATGTAATAAATGCTACAATTTCTGCTGAAGACAAAAATTTTTATAAACATAAAGGTTTTGATTATTTTAGAATTTTAAAGGCATTATTTATAAATATTAAAAATAAATCTTTATCACAAGGAGCATCAACAATTTCTCAACAATATATTAAAAATTTATATCTAGATTTTAATAAAACCTGGAAAAGAAAAATAGAAGAAGCTTTTTTAACTTTTGAATTAGAGGTGCATTATAGTAAAGATGAAATTCTAGAAGGATACTTAAATACTATTAATTATGGTGCTGGAAATTATGGCATAGAAGCTGCGTCTAACTATTATTTTAATAAAAGTTCAAAGGATTTAACACTTGCAGAAGCATCTATTTTAGTTGGTATTCCTAAAAACCCTACTTATTATAATCCGATTAATTATTATGATAATGCTAAAAAGAGACAAAAACTTGTTTTAAATAGTATGGTTAAAAATAAATATATAACTGAAAATGAAGCCAATAATATTTATAATACTGAACTTGAATTTTATGGTAAAAAAGAAAATAAATCATTATCTAGTATTTATTATTATAAAGACGCAGTAATGCAAGAATTAAATAGTATTAAAACAATACCAAACTCTTTAATAGATACTGGTGGTTTAAAAATATATACTAATTTAAATTTAAATAATCAAAAAATATTGGAAGATAATATTAAAAATGAACTTAAAGATATAAAAGATATCCAAGTAGCTTCTATAGTTGTTGATCCTAAGACAGGTAATGTTTCTGCGTTAATAGGTGGTACTGATTATAGTAAAAGTGAATTCAATAGAGTTACACAAGCTAAAAGACAAGTGGGTTCCACTATGAAACCATTTCTTTACTATTCTGCTTTAGAAAATGGTTTTACCGCATCTTCTACTTTTAAAAGTGAGCCAACAACATTTAATTTAGGTAATAATAAAACATATTCTCCTAAAAACGCTGGTAATATTTATCCTAATAAAAACATTTCATTAGCTTCAGCAATTGCCTTTTCAGATAATATTTACGCTGTTAAAACACATTTGTTTTTAGGAGCAGATAGTTTAATTGACACAGCTAAAAAAGTTGGAATAGAAACCGTTTTAGAACCTAATGCATCTTTACCACTTGGTAGTTCTGAAATAAGTATGATAGATTTTGCTAATGGCTATGTAACACTTGCTAATATGGGTAAAAAAAATCATGTTCATTTAATTGAAAAAGTAACAGATATTAATAATAACATACTATATGAATATGAAAGTGATGAAGAAGAAGTATTGAATAAAAAATATGTTTATATATTAAATGAATTGTTAACAAATACTTATAATTATACTTTTGTTGACTATGCTTCTCCTACTATGTTAAGTATTAACAAAACAATCACAAGAAAATATTCTGTCAAAAGTGGAAGTACATCTTTTGATAATTGGACAATAGGATATAATAATGATGCTCTTGTAATGGTTTGGAGTGGTTATGATGATAATAGACCTACCAAAAAGAATGTATCTATTGCTAATAAGAATATTTGGGCTAAAACAATAGAAGGAATTTTAAATAATACTGAAAAAACTTGGTATACAATACCAGATAATATTACAGCTTCTTTAGTTAATCCCTTAAGTGGTGAAATTAATGATGGTAACAAAAGAGTTTTATTATTTTATGTAAATGGTACAGAACCCAATACCTAAAAAAATAGCTTTAAAAAAGCTATTTTTCTATTCTTATTATTATTTGATATTCATTATCCATATCATATTCTTCTGATGTTACTTTCAAGCCTTTAGATTTAATACTCTCAATAAAATCTCTTGTTTTATCAACAGTTTCTAAATATTTATACTTATCATCTTCATTATTTACTTCTTCTAATTTTGCTGTTTCAACATTTTCAATTGAAGGAACAGTAAAATCTTTTGGTTCTTCTTCAATTGATTTAAATAAATCTTTAGTATCTTCAAATTTTTCTAGAGGTTCATCATCTATATTTAATATTTCTTCATTTTCAATAAATGGACTTAGAACTTCAATCTCTTCTTTATTTTTAATTGGTTGTATTACGTTTTCAAATATAGGAATTTCTAATTCTTCTGTTGGTTTACTATAACCCAATAATTTATCTATTTCTTCTTCTGTTTGTTTTACGTTAATTTTTTCATTTATAATTCTATTTAACATATTAATTTGTTGCTCAGAAGATTCTAATCTTAATAAACCTCTTGCATGTCTTTCGGATATTTTATTATATAACAAAGCATCTTGAACTTCTTCTGTTAAATTTAATAATCTTAATTTATTAGCAATTGTAGGCTGAGTTACTCCTAATTTTTGAGCTATTTCTTCTTGTGTTATTCCTTTATTTAAAAGCTTTTTATATGATTTTGCTTCTTCAATTGGTGTTAAATCTTTTCTTTGTATGTTTTCTATGATAGCTATTTCAGCACTTTCATCATCATCTTTGTCAACGATAATTGATGGAACACTATAAAGACCAGCTATTATAGCTGCTCTATATCTTCTTTCTCCTGCAATAATTTCATATTTATCACCTAATGTTCTTAAAATTAATGGTTGTATAATTCCATGTTGCTTAATTGAATCAGCAAGTTCATTTAATTCTTTTTCATTAAAGATTTGTCTTGGTTGAAATCTATTAGGAACTATATCTTCTATTGAAATTAATTTTACGTCTTTATTTTCTAACATACTAAACACCCACTATTCTATTTTTCTATTATTATTTTAAAACAATTTATTATTTATTTCAACAAAAAAGATTATTAAACACTATTTTTAATAATCTTATTATATTCTCTCGGATATTTAGAGTTTGTTTCTTTTAATTTCTTTATTAATATTATGTTTCTTTTTGAATTTTCAATAGGAAGTTCATACGAAATTATATCTTCTATTTCAGAATTTAAATCATTTAATATTTTATTACTTTCTTTTATTTCTTCTTCTATATTTGATTTTAATGGTAAAAAATATCCGTTAACTTTTAATAATGGTATTGCAAGTTCACTTATTATTCTTAAATGAGATACAGCCCTACAAGTAACTATATCAAATGTTTCTCTATTATTTTTAGAATATAATTCCATTCTTGTATTAATAACTTCTATATTTTTTAAATCTAACTCTTTAATTACTTCATTTAAGAATGTACATTTTTTGTTATTTGATTCAATTAAAGTAACTTTTATATTAGGATAAAATATTTTTATTACTACTCCAGGAAAACCAGCCCCTGTTCCAAAATCACATAATTTTATATTATTATTATCTATTAAATTAGATTTTACAATACAAATAGAATCATAAAAATGTTTTAAATATACGCTTTTTTCTTCTAATATAGTTGTTAAATTAAATTTATTATTCCATTCAACTATTAATTTAAAATAATTGTCTAATTTGTCTAATATTTCATCACTAACATCTATTTTTAATTCTTTTATATAATTTATAAATTCATCTTTATTCATTTGGATATTCCTTTTTTAAATATATTAATAACATAGATATATCAGCAGGGTTAACTCCACTAACACGAGATGCTTGACCAATAGTAAGTGGTCTAACTAATGATAATTTTTGCTTAGCTTCTGTTGCGATGTTTCTTACTTTTTCATAATCAATATCACTAGGAATCTTTTTGTCTTCTAAGTTTAACATTTTTTCTACTTCTTTATTAGTTTTATCAATATATCCTTTATATTTTATATTTATTTCTACTTGTTCAATTGATTCTTTATTAAATTTAACATTTAAATATTTTAATACTCTATTTAAATTAATTTCAGGCCTTTTGATTAACTCAGATACTTTTATTGAATTTTCAAGTTTAACAGATTTGTTTTTTAATAAAAATTCATTATTTTCTTTAGAACATTTAAAATTAGTTTCTTTAATAAATTTCATTAATTTATTAATTTCTTCTTGCTTTTTATTAAAAATATCATATTTTTTATTATCAATTAATCCTACTTTTCTCCCTATTTCAGTAAGTCTAATATCAGCATTATCATGTCTTAATAATAATCTAAATTCAGCACGAGATGTTAACAATCTATAGGGTTCAGTTATACCTTTATTAATTAAATCATCTATTAAAACTCCAATGTATGCTTCATTTCTTTTTAATATTAAAGGTTTTTTTTCTTTTAATGATAAACTTGCATTAATACCAGCAATTAATCCTTGAGCGGCTGCTTCTTCATAACCAGATGTTCCATTTATTTGACCAGCAGTATATAGACCACTTATTTTTTTAGATTCTAGAGACATATTAAGTTCAGTTGGATCAATTGCATCATACTCAATTGCGTAACCATATTTAGTTATTTTAGCATTTTCTAAGCCTTTCATAGTATGAATTAACTCTTCTTGTATTTCATCTGGCATAGTTGTTGAAAAACCACCTACGTATATTTCATTAGTTTCTAATTCATTTGGTTCTAAAAATATTTGATGTCTATCTTTATCTCTAAACTTAACTATTTTGTCTTCTATAGATGGACAATATCTAGGACCAATTCCTTCTATCATACCACTATATAAGGCACATTTATCTAAATTATCTAATATTATTTTGTGAGTATTCTCATTAGTGTAAGTTAAATAACAAGATATTTGATTTTTAACTTTGTAACTTGGCTTATTAAAGTTACTAAATGTTATTAACTTATTATCTCCTTTTTCTTCTTTTACAAGTGAATAATTAATAGTATTTCCATCTATTCTAGGTGGTGTTCCAGTTTTAAGTCTAATAATTTTTAAACCTAATTCTTTTAAATTTTTACTTAAATATAAAGAAGTTTTTTCACCATGAGGACCGCCCTTATATTTTGAATGTCCTCTCATTATATCTGAGTTTAAATATGTTCCAGTTGTAAGTATCACTTTTTTAGAATAAATATTCTCATTATCTTCAGTTACAATACCTAATACTTTGTTATCTTCTATTATTAATGATTTTACTAAAAATTCTTTTAAAGTTAAATTTTTAGTACTTTTTAATAAATTAATCATGGTTTCTGAATATAATTTCTTATTAGATTGACATCTTAATGATCTAACACCTGGTCCTTTTTTGCTATTTAAAAATTTAATTTGAATATGAGTTTTATCAGCTACCTCACCCATCACCCCACCAAGTGCATCTATTTCTCTTACTACTATTCCTTTAGCAGAACCACCTATTGATGGATTACAAGGCATATCACCTATATTATTGATATTTCCTGTTATTAAAAGCGTTTTATTACCTAGTGTTGCACATGCATGAGCAGCTTCACAACCGGCATGTCCTCCACCTACTACTATTACATCATAATTCATAATATCACCTATTTTCCCAAACAAAATTTTGAGAAAATTTCATCAAGTAAATCATCTTTATACGTTTCACCAAGTATTTCTCCTAATTTTTCCCATAATATTTTTATATCTATTTCTAATAAATCTACTTCTTCTTCAGATTTTTTTAATATATTATTAGCAATATTCAAAGATTCTTTTAATATTGATATTTGTCTACTATTAGATAAATATGTATAGTCATTTAACTCTAAATTACCTAAATTAAACATCTCTATTATTTTATTTTTTAAACTATCTATACCATCTTTCGTTTTAGTTGAAGTATTAATAATTTCAAACTTCTTAAATTTACTCAAATCTAACTCTTGCTTTTCATCTGATTTATTAACAATTATTAATACTTTTTTATTCTTTATATTATTAAATATTTCTTCATCTTCTTTGCTTAATTTTCTGGAATTATCTAGTACGAATAAAGTTAAATCAGATTCATCAATTGCTTTATAACTCTTTTCAACACCTATTTTTTCGACTATATTATCTGTTTCTCTGATTCCTGCTGTATCTATTAGTTTTATCTCTACTCCATTTAAAATTATACTTCCTTCAACTATATCCCTTGTTGTTCCTTCTATATCAGTTACAATTGCTTTTTCTTCATTTAAAAACTTATTAAGTAAACTACTTTTACCTACATTTGGTTTACCAACAATTGATACTTTTATACCATTTTTTATCAATAATTGATTTTCACTTTTACTAATAATTTCTTTTAATTTATAAATCATGCCACTTATTTTTTCTTTTATTAAATCTTTAGTCACTACAACTGCATCCTCATATTCAGGATAATCTATATTTACTTCAATATTAGCTATTAAACTAAGTAAATCTTCTCTTAAATCCTTTATTAACTTAGAAGATTCACCAGTTAAACCTTTAATTCCTATTCTTCTTGCAGTTTCTGTTTTAGCAGATATTAAATCACTAACTGCTTCTGCTTCAACTAAATTTATTCTTCCGTTTAAGTATGCCCTTTTAATAAACTCTCCAGGTTCAGCCATTCTACATCCATTTAAAAGTAATATTTCGAGTATTTTATTAGTAATGGATATTCCACCATGACAGTTTATTTCAACCACATCTTCTCTAGTATACGTTTTAGGAGTTTTAAAAATAGACACTAAAACTTCATCTATTTTTTCATTTCCATCCATAATAAAACCATAGTGAATCGTATGACTTTTAACATTACTTAAATCTTTTCCACTAAATATCTTATTAACTATTTCTATAGAATCTTTTCCACTTACTTTAATAACATTTAAAGCTGATTCGCCAACTATAGTTGAAATTGCTGCGATAGTGTCTTCCATAAATACCTCTCAATCGGCATAGATTATATCATTTTTTTTGATTCAAGTAAAGAAAAACACCATAAATGGTGTCTATTTTTTACCTTTATATTTTATTACTACACATCTATTAGGTTCTTCACCCTCACTTATAGTTTCTATATAATCAAAACCGCTAAGTGCATTATGCACTATTCTTCTATCATATGAATTCATTGGATCTAATTTAATATCAGATTTAGTAAGAGTTACTTCTCTAGCTAATTTTTTAACTTTCTTTTCTAAAAAATATATTTGTTTTTCTTTATAATTTTCAATATCTATAATAATATTAACAAATATATCAGTACTATTAAATAAAGCTTGTCTTACAAAAGTTTGTAAAGATTCAAGTATATGCCCTTTTTTACCAATCAATATACCATTATTATCAGTAAATAGTTTATAAGTAATACTTTTTTCTCTTATTTTAATTTCAACATTACCTTTTAAATTAAATCCTTTTAAGAAATCTAATATTAAAGATTTACCATAATCAGCTACATCTTTGATTTTAATTATTTCTATATAATATTTTTTACCTCCAAATAAACCTTTCTTTTCTTCAGTTATATTATATAAGATATCGTTTTCTGTAACTTTTAATTCATCACATGCTAAATTTAATAAATTTTCTTTTGATTTTGATTCAAACTTATACTTCTCCATAATTCACCTACTACTTATTTTTTATTGTTTTATTTAAAATTATATTTTGAATTACTGTAAATCCTGATGATACTATCCAATATAAAGCTATTGCTATTGGAAGACTAAATGACGCAAATGCTATAAAAGCTACCATAAAATAATTCATTGTTTTCATTTGCTTTGCTTGATCATCATTCATTCCAGCTGAATTCATATTTTTCATTGAGAAGAATGTTGTTCCTACTATTAGTAATATTAATATAATATAGAAATAATTTCCTGATTTAATTCCTTCCCAAGGTGTTGTTCCTAAATTAAATACTAAAAATTTTCCTTCAAATAATACTGGTACTCTATATATTGCTTCTAAAAAAGCAAAGAATATAGGTAATTGTAAAAATGCAAATAAACAACCAGACATTGGACTAATATTATATTTTTTATAAATACGCATCATTTCTTGACTTTTCATCATCATTGAATCTTTATCTTGTTTATTAGCATACTTCTTTTCTAACTTATCCAAATCAGGCTTTGCTTTTTTCATATTTACACTCATCATTGTTGATTTCTTAGAAAATGGAAATAATATTGCTCTTAATATTAATGATGCAATCATTATTGCTAAACCATAATTTTTAACAAACTTTCCAATTTGAATTATTGCCCAAGCTAATGGTTTAACAAATATAGAAGTCCACAATCCTTCATATCCACCAGAGTTAACTTTAAAATTTTTACATTCAGGTAACTTATCAATATTAACCTTTAATTTTTCAACATTATCATTATATATTTGTTTCATTTCTTTTGTTGTTGGTTGACATAATATATTAGATACATAACTTTTTACAGTTTTATTTTCTCCTTCTACTGTAAATCTTTTAGTACAACCAGTAAAACATAATAATATAATTAATGATAAAACTAATATTTTCTTTTTCATCTACTCTATTCCTTTCAATATTTCATTTTTTTTCTCTAAAAATGGTAGTTCTTTAAATGAACTTGATAGTATTATAACATAATCTTCTGTATTAGTAACCATATTTTTCATTATGATGTCTTTAACTTGTCTTTTTAACTTATTTCTAATAACTGCATTACCTAATTTCTTACTAACACTTATACAAAATCTACTATTAGTTAACTTATTTTTCTTTCTATATATTATAAAATGTTTATAAACTTTTTTTATGCCTGTTTTTATAACTAATACTATATCTGCATTTTTTTTTAATATGCAAAACACCTAAATAAATTATACAAAAAAAACTACTTAATTAAAAGTAGTTATTTATTTTGCTAATGTTTTTCTTCCTTTTCTTCTTCTTTTACTTAATACATTACTATCTTTTCTAGAAAAAAATCCATGTGTTTTACTTTTTTTTCTATTATTAGGTTGATAAGTTCTTTTCATGATTTTACCTCCTTCATATTCATAAATTTCTGCTTGACACACTAGATTATAAACAATAAAATAAAAATTGTCAATTTTAATTGTTAACAATTAATGTTAATAATTTTATTAACTTGTTAATTTAAATTTTGTTAACATTGTTAATAACTATTGATTTATTAGAATAACAAAGGGTTTTTAGTGTTGATAACTTGTTAATATCTATTGTTAATAATTTTTTAGTCTTTTATTTTATTTAAGTTTGAATTAAAATAAAGTTAACAACTAATAGGAGGGTTTTATGGATGTTAATAACTTTAAAAATAACTTTTTAAATAGTATTAAAGTTAAAGTTACAGAAACTTCATTTAATACTTGGTTTAAAGATATAGATTTCTATTTTAATAATAATGACATCTATTTAATTACTCCTCATGAATCTTGTAAAAAACATTTAATTAATAATTATAAAGATGTTATAGAAGATTTAATCATTGATTTAGATAATAGTTTAAATTTTATAGATATTATTAATAACGATGATAAAAGAATTCAAAATACAAAAAAAGAAGAAATTATAGAAATATTAGATAATAATATAAAAGAAGAATATAGAAACTATAGTAATTTTAATCCAAAATATACTTTTGATACTTATATAGTTGGTAATTCAAATAAACTTGCTTATTCCGCTTCTTTATCAGTAGCTCAAAAACCTGGTAAACTTTATAACCCATTATTCTTATATGGTAATAGCGGTTTAGGAAAAACTCATCTAATGCATGCAATCGGAAATTACATACAGCAAAATTCAAATAAAAAAGTATTATATATAACTACTGAACAATTTGTTAATGACTTAATTTTAATGTATAAAAAAGAAGGTTCAGAAGATAACATAGGATATATAGAGTTATTTAGAAAAAAATATAGAGATGTCGATGTTTTAATGATTGATGACATTCAATTTCTAGGAGGAGCTGTTAAATCTCAACAAGAATTTACTAATACATTTAATTCTTTATATGATAATGAAAAACAAATAATAATATGTTCTGATAGATCTGTTGATGATTTAAAACTTTTAGAAGACAGGTTAAAAACAAGATTTAACTGGGGATTAAAAGTTAACATAAGTCCTCCAGATTATGATTTAAAAGTTAATATAATAAAACAAAAAATTAAAACTAGTGATTTAGTAATAGATTTAAGTGATGAAATTATAAACTATGTAGCTTCTAATTGTGGAAGTGATGTTAGAAATATAGAAGGTTTTATAACAAGATTAATAGCTTATCAGGCTATAATGAATATTCCTAAATTAACTCTAGAAGATGCAATTGAAGCATTAAAAGAATATACTAATTCAGGATTATTCACTCCTAATTCAATAGGTAAAATCCAACAATGTGTAGCAAAATACTTTAACTTATCTGTTGATGATTTAAAAGGAAAAAAAAGAAATGCTGCAATTACAAATGCAAGACATATTGCTTTCTACTTATGTAGAATGATGACAGATGAAAGTTATGTAAGAATTGGAGCTGAATTCGGTAATAGAGATCATGCAACTGCTATTCATTCTTTCGAAAAAATAAAATTAGATATGGAAAAAGATAAAGAATTGGTTAATAAAATAATTGAAATAAAATCAAAAATAAGTGAACAATAAATTAATTATTAACTTTTAAATAACATAAAAAAATTCGATAAATAAATAAAAAAATGAAGTTATTAACATTATTAACAGTATTATTAATAATAAATAAAAAAAGAAAGAGGTAAAAATATGAAATTAAAAATTGAAAGAGATATATTATTAGAAAATTTAAATGCTGTATCAAAAGCTATGTCTACAAGAAATATTATTCCAGTACTTAATGGAATAGAATTTGATTTACAAAGTAAAGGATTATATTTAACTGCTACTAACAATGATATTACAATTAAAACATTTATAGATAAAAAAGATATAAAAGAAATATCAGAAGAAGGTAAAAATATTATATATGGAAGATATTTATTGGATATAATAAGAAAATTACCTAATGAAGTAATAACAATAGAAGAAATAGATGGAAATAAAACAGTTATATCAACAAATAATTCTAAATATAATTTAAATTGTTTTCCAGTAAATGAGTTTCCTAAAATTGATTTAAAAGAAACAAATAATCCAGTAGTATTAGTAAGTAGTACTTTAAAAGAAATATTAAATCAAACTTCATTTGCAACTTCCTTACAAGAAAGTAGACCACTTTTGACAGGAATAAATATGAAGATAGTTGGTAATATTTTAGAGTGTGTCGCAACTGATTCATATAGACTAGCTAAGAAAATAATTGAAATAAATAATCCAGTAGAAGAGAGTGTTAATATTGTTATACCTGCTAGAAATATTAATGAATTATTAAAGATAATAGAAACAGAAGAAAATGTGGAGATGCACATATTTAATAATAAGATTTTGTTTAAATATAAAAATATATTATTTCAATCAAGTTTACTTAGTGGAAGTTATCCAAATACTGATAATTTTGTTCCTAAAAACTTTGAATTAGAAGTTGAAGTAAATAGAAATGATTTTTATAACATGATAGATAGGGCATCATTACTTGCTCAATCCAAAGATAAGAATACTATTCAAATATCTATAGCAAAAGACAAACTAATTGTTAATTCATCAAGTCAAGAAGCAGGAAAGGTAGAAGAAAAAATAGATATTATAAATAAAAAAGGTGCTGAATTAAAAATTTCATGTTCTGCTAAATATTTATTAGAGGCATTAAAAACATTTGAGTCAGAAACAATAAAACTATATTTTAATGGTCAAATTAAACCTATAATTATAAAAGAAAAAGATTCTGGTACATTAATTCAATTAATTTTACCTATAATGACTTATTAAAAATATTTCAATTTTTCTACATAATTCTACAAATTTCGACTTTTCATTATGATAAAATAAGAACAATTTTATTGAAAAGGAGGTGAATTTTGTGGATTATGAGATAAATAAGGATACATTGGCTATAATGCCTACATCAGAAGAAGAATGTAAGGTACTAGAAAGTGATAATGAATATGATGTATCTATGCCAACATTAAGTGTTATTGAACGCAGTTGCGAGTATTTTGGTAGTACATATGAAGGAAGATATATAGGAACAAAAAATATATCAGGAATCACTCATAAATCTCCAATTATAATTGAAGATACGAACAAGATAATATTTTTTCCTACTACTTCTCCTAATAGATCTGATTGTATATGGGTTTCATTAAATAACATATTAACATATGAAAAAGGTAGTAAAAAAGGCACATCAAGAATAGTATTTAAGAATGGAAATATATTAGAATTAAATATTTCAATAGGTTCTTTAAATAATCAAATAATGAGATCTAGTAGACTAAAATACTTACTTGAAGAAAGACAAGAAAAATTTAAATAAAAAGAAAGTTAAAAAACTTTCTTTTTTTTAAATTTTAATGAAATAAAACTCATTTTGTGATATAATTTTAATTGTGAGTAGGAGTACGTACTTACTATATTTTTTCGTAAAAACATTTAAAAGAGGGTAAAAAATGCATATCACTGATTTAGAACTAACAAATTTTAGAAAATTTAGCAAATTTAAATTAGAAAATTTAAAATTAATAAATGTTATTATAGGAAAAAATGGAGTAGGTAAAACTTCTATTATAGAAAGTATATATTTTGGAAGTATTGCAAAGTCTTTTAAATCCTATTATGATGATGTGTTATTAAAAGAAAAAAAATCTTTTTTTAAGATAAAAATTGATTTAAAAAAAGATAATTTTAATAAGAAATTAGAAATAATAGTTAATGGAAAAAATAAAAAAGCTAAAAAAGAGGGTCAATTAATAAAAAAACTAAGTGATTATATTTGTGAATATTCAGTGATTTTATTTTCTCCAGATGATATTAGATTAATAAAAGATAACCCTAATACTAGAAGAAATTATTTAAATATCGAATTGTCTAATATAAATAAGAATTATATTAAATTGATTAATTCTTATAATAAACTTATAAAAAATAAAAATGATTATTTAAAAAAAGTAAATTTAAATTTTAATTTAGATAGAGGGTATTTAGATGTTTTAGATGAAAAAATAGCTGAAATTGGTATTAGTATTTGTAATTATAGAAAAGAATATATAGAAAATATTAATAAATATATCAATAATATCTTTAAAAAATTTAAGAGAGAAGACACTATTAAAATAGAATATATATCAGATTTTTTAGATAAAAATAAAGATGATATTATGCATTTATTAAAAAAAGTAAGAGATAAAGAAATATCGTTAGGTCTTACAACAACTGGGATTCATAGAGATGATTATGAATTTATACATAATGAAAAAAATGCAGCTAATTATTCATCTCAAGGAACTCAAAAATTAATATTATTATCACTTAAATTATCAGAAATAAAAATATTAGATAATGAATATAAAATAAAACCTATACTTTTATTAGATGATTTATTTAGTGAATTAGATGAAACTAATCAAAAAAGAATAATGAGGTTAATATCTAAAAAATATCAAACCTTTATAACAACTACAGATTTAAATAATATAAAAGTAAAAGATTTAAAAGATATAAATGTAATAAAAATACGGGAGGTAAAAGAAAATGAAAGAAAATAATTATGATGAAAGTGCAATACAAGTATTAGAGGGCTTAGAGGCAGTAAGAAAAAGACCAGGTATGTACATTGGAACAACTGGAGAAAGAGGACTTCATCATTTAGTATGGGAAATTGTAGATAACTCTGTTGATGAAGCTTTAGCAGGATATTGTGATGACATTGAAATAACAATTAATAAAGATGGAAGTGTATCTGTTAAAGATGATGGTAGAGGAATACCAACTGGAATACATCCTAAAACAGGTATATCTACTGTAGAAACTATATTTACAGTATTACATGCTGGAGGTAAATTTGGTGGTAAAGGTTATAAAGTAAGTGGAGGTCTTCATGGTGTAGGAGCAAGTGTTGTTAATGCTTTATCTGAATGGTTAGAAGTTAAAATTTACAAAGATAAAAAAATATATTTTCAAAGATTTGAAAACGGAGGACATTCAGTAGAACCTTTAAAAGTAATAGGTGAGTGTGAAGAAAATAGGACAGGAACAACTGTAACATTTAAACCAGATTCAAAAATATTTGAAGAAACAACAGAATATAAATTTGAAACTTTAGAACATAGAGCTAGAGAACTTGCTTTCTTAAACAAAGGATTAAGAATAATTTTACATGATTTAAGAAGTGATAAAAAAGAAGAATTTTTATATCATGGAGGAATAATAGAGTATGTAAAAATGCTTAATAAATCAAAAACTCCAATTCATGATACTATAGTATATGTTGAAGGTAGTGAATCTGATATAGAAATAGAAGTAGCTTTCCAATATAACGATGGTTATAATTCAAGTATTTATTCTTTTACAAATAACATCAATACTGTAGAAGGTGGAACTCATGAAGATGGAATTAAAAATGCATTATCAAGAGTTATAAATAGTTATGCAAAAAAAGCTAATTTATTAAAAGATAAAGATGATAATCTAATGATTGATGACATAAAAGAAGGACTTACAATGATAGTATCATGTAAGCATCCAGATCCTCAATTTGAAGGACAAACTAAGACAAAATTAGGTAATGTTGAAGTTCGTAAGATAGCAAATAATATATTTAGTGAAGGATTAGAAAAATTTTTATTAGAAAATCCTACAGAAGCAAAAATAATAGTAGAAAAATGCATGGTTGCTTCTCGTGCTAGAATCGCTGCTAAAAAGGCTAGGGAACTTACAAGAAGAAAAAGCGATTTAGATGTTATAAACTTTGGAGGTAAACTTGAGGATTGTAAAGAAAAAGATCCTTCAGTTTGTGAAATATTTATAGTCGAGGGAGATAGTGCAGGTGGTTCGGCAATTAAAGGAAGAGATTCAATGACACAAGCAATACTTCCTTTAAGAGGTAAAATATTAAATGTTGAAAAAGCACGATTAGATAGAGCTCTTTCAAATGAAGAAATAAGAACTATTATTACTGCTTTTGGGACAGGGATAGGTAATGAATTTGATATTAATAAATTAAGATATCATAAAATTATAATTATGACAGATGCCGATGTTGATGGATCACATATTAGAGTATTGTTATTAACTTTGTTTTATAGATTTTTTAGACCAATTATTGAAGCTGGACATGTTTATGCAGCTCAACCACCGTTATTTTGTATAAAACATGGTAAAACAATTAAGTATGTTCTAAACGAACAAGAAAGAGATGAGTATTTAGCATCACTTAGTCCGAATACGAAATACGATATAATGCGTATGAAAGGTCTTGGTGAAATGAATGCTGAAGAACTTAATGAAACAACAATGGATATTAATAAGAGAGTACTTAGAAAAATAACAATAGATGATGTAATAGCTGCAGATGCTGCTTTCTCAAAATTAATGGGTGAAGAAGTAGAACCAAGAAGAGAATTTATTGAACAAAATGCAGTATATGTTCAAAACTTAGATATATAGTAGGGAGGTTTTAAAATGGATCATAGTAGAGATAGATTAGAAGAAAATAATATTATAAATGAAATTGAAACATCATTTCTAGAATATTCAATGAGTGTTATTATTTCACGTGCACTCCCTGATTTAAGAGATGGTTTAAAACCAGTACATAGAAGAATTTTGTGGTCAATGTATGAATCAGGTTATACTCCAGATAAACCTCATAAAAAATCCGCTCGTATCGTCGGAGATGTTATGGGTAAATATCATCCACATGGAGATTCAAGTATTTATGAAGCAATGGTTCGTATGGCTCAAGATTTCAGTTATAGAAATACATTAGTTGACGGGCATGGTAACTTTGGTAATATTGCTGGAGCAGGCGCTGCCGCAATGCGTTATACTGAATCAAGACTTTCAAAAATATCACTAGAATTATTAAGAGATATTAACAAAGATACAATAAACTTTATACCAAATTTTGATGAATCAGAAAAAGAACCTGAAATTTTACCTTCAAGATTTCCTAACATTTTAGTAAATGGAACAATGGGTATTGCTGTTGGTATGGCTACAAATATCCCGCCTCATAACTTAGGTGAAGTAATAGATGGATGTGTAGCTTATATAGATAATCATGATATTGATACATTAGGTTTGATGCAATATATCAAGGGACCAGATTTTCCTACAGGTGGAATAATATTAGGAAATAGTGGTATAAAACAAGCATATGAAACAGGTAGAGGATCTATTACAATAAGAAGTAAAGCAGTAATAGAAGAAAAAAATGGTAAAAATTATATAATAATTACCGAAGTTCCTTATGGTGTAAATACATCAGAACTAAAAAATAAAGTTGCTGAATTAGTTCATAATAAAACAATAGAAGGAATATCTGATTATCATACAGATTTAAAAGATGGTGTTAAAATAACTATAACTTTAAAACATGATGCAAATCCACAAGTTGTATTGAATAATTTATATAAACACACACAATTTCAAACAAATTATGGAATTATATTCTTAATGCTAGATAATGGTGTTCCTAAAACTCTTGGTATTAAAGATATAATTTCAAAATATATTGATTATCAAAAAGAAATCATTATAAGAAGAACTAAATTTGAATTAGATAAAGCTGAAAAACGTGTTCATATATTAGAAGGATTAAAAATAGCTTTAGATAATATCGATGAAGTAATTAAGATTATAAGAAATGCTAAAAGCGACGAAGAAGCAAAAGAAAAATTAATGTCTAGATTTGCTCTTACTGAAATTCAAACAGATGCAATTCTTGAAATGAAATTACGTAGATTAACTGGATTAGAAAGAGATAAAGTAGAGAGTGAATTAAAAGATTTATTAGCAGCAATTGAAGAGTATAAATCAATATTATCTAGTGAACAAAAAATTTACGATATTATTAAGAAGGAGTTACTTGAAATTAAAGATAAATATGCAGATGAAAGAAAAACTCATATTGATATGACAGCAATTGATTATATTGAAGATGAATCTTTAATTCCAGAAGAAACATCAATAGTAACATTAACACATAAAAATTATATAAAAAGATTAAGTGCAGATACGTATAGAACTCAAAATCGTGGTGGTACCGGAATTAAAGGAATGACGACAAATAATGAAGATTTTGTTGAAAAGATAATAACAATGTCTACACATGATTATATATTGTTTTTCTCTAATAAAGGTAAAGTGTATAGAATGAAAGGGTATGAAATTCCTGAATTTTCTAGAACAGCTAAAGGATTACCAATTGTTAACCTATTACCTTTAGAAAAAGAAGAAACTATTAATACAATAATAAAAGTAGAAAAAGATAATAAGTACAAATGTTTGATATTTGCTACTAAAAAAGGTGTAGTAAAACGTACAGCTATAGAGGAATTTGATAATATAAGACAAAACGGTAAAATAGCAATTAAATTAAAAGAAGATGATGAATTAATTTCTGTTAGTAAAACAGATGGAACTAATCAAGTATTGATGTGTTCTTATAAAGGAAGAATGGTAAGATATAATGAATCTGAAATAAGACTAATGGGAAGAACAGCAAGTGGTGTAAGAGGAATTAATTTACAGTCAGATGATAATTGTATTTCTATGGAAACATCTTTATTAGGGCAAAATATATTAGTAGTTACTGAAAAAGGTTACGGAAAGAGAACTAATATAAGTGAGTATAGAGAAACAAAACGTGGTAGTAAAGGTGTTAAAGCTTTAAATGTTACTGAAAAAAACGGAAACATAATAGGATTTAAATTAGTAGATCAAGATAAGGATTTAATAATAATTACAAATTTAGGTGTTGTAATAAGATTAGATGTTAATAAAATTTCAAATTTAGGAAGAGTAACACAAGGAGTAAGATTAATTAATCTAAAAGAAAATAATACTGTTTCATCTATATCTATAGTTGATAAAGAATCAACAGAAGAAAATATAGAAATTTAAAAGTGATGTTCCACGTGGAACATTACTTTTTTAATTATTAAATATTAAAAAAATATTTCCCGGGAAATATTTTTAAATGTTTCACGTGGAACATTTAAAAAATCTATTGAAAAAAAATAATAAATAAAATATAATTATATTGCACAACAAATGTGGCAGAAACAGGTCAGGATTGGAAAATAGCAGCCTTAATGTTTAACATTTGTGTGTGCTTTTTTTAAGGAGTAAAATATGATCAATATTAAAATAATAAATGAATTAATTAAATTATCACATGAGGCGGCAAAAAATAACGAAGTGCCAGTTGCTTGTGTAATAGTTAAAAATAATAAAATAGTATCAAAAGCTTACAATATGAGAGAAAAGTATAATAATCCTTTATGTCATGCTGAAATAATATGTATAAATAAACTTTGTAAAAAAAATAAAAGCTGGAGACTTGATGAATATGAAATGTATGTAACTCTTAAACCTTGTAATATGTGTTTAGAAGTAATAAAAGCATCTAGGTTAAAAAAAGTATACTACATTTTAGATTCATTTAATGAAAAAGTAATTACCAAAACAAAATTAGAAAAGTTAGAAGAATATAATGATAATTTTAAAGAAATACTAACATCTTTTTTTAAATCAAAAAGATAGTTTTTTTTTATATAAAATGCTATAATTTTATTTAGTTAGTGGGGTGAATAATAAATGAGTTATTTAGCTTTATATAGAAAATATAGACCTAGTAAATTTAGCGAAGTATACGGTCAAAAATATGTTATAGATATATTAAAAAATGCTATAAAAACAAAAAATGTAAGTCATGCATATTTGTTTAGCGGGCCAAGAGGTACAGGTAAGACAAGTGTGGCTAAAATTTTTGCTAGAGCGGTTAATTGTTTAAATCCAATAGATGGTGAAATGTGTGAAAAATGTGAAATTTGTAGTGCATTAAAAGAAAATGATATTGATATTATAGAAATAGACGCTGCTAGTAATAATGGTGTAGATGAGATAAGAGAAATAAGAAATAACGTCAAACTATTACCATCTGTTGGTGAATATAAAATATATATAATAGATGAAGTGCATATGCTTTCTATTGGAGCATTTAATGCTTTGCTAAAAACTCTTGAGGAACCACCAAAACATGTAATATTTATATTAGCAACAACAGAAATTCAAAAGATTCCATTAACTATAATATCAAGATGTCAAAAATTTGATTTCAAGAAAATAACATCATCTGAAATCGAATCAAAGCTAAATGAAATATTAAAAAAAGAAAATAAAAAAGTATCAGAAGATGTAGTTAAGCTTATTTCGGAGATAAGTGATGGTGGATTGAGAGATGCTATAAATTTGTTAGATCAAGTTATAACAACATCGAATAAAGATATAACTGTTGATGATATATATAATCTAAATGGTGAAATATCAGAAAAAGAATTAGAACATTTGTTTGATAGTATAATTGATAATGATATTCCAAGTATATTGAATAAAATAGAAGAATTTTATAATAGTGGAAAAAATATATATTCAATAATAGAAAAGTTATTGGTTTTAGTAAGAAATATCAATATTAACAATAATGTTAATAACTATTTTCCTAAAAAACAGCAGGAAAAATTAGAAAAATATTCTAATTTATCAAACGAAACCGCTAATTATTTAGCAAGCAACTTAATAAAATTATTGAATGAAATAAAAAAGTCAGAGAATCAAAAGCTATTATTAGAAGTGACATTATTAGAAATTTTAGAAGAATTTAATAAAGAAGATAATGATAAATTGATTAAAAATGTTAATAAGATGGAAAGTGAAGATCCAAAAATTGACAAAGAAATATCAAATAAAAGTATAGAAAATATTTCCCGGGAAATATTTTCTATAAGAATTAATAACGCATTAGCTGGCGCAGATAAAGAAATGTTACAAGAAAACAAAAAAAAATTGTTAAGAGTCTCTGATTTTATTTCAAATGAAAAGTATAATAAGAGTGTTAATATTTTAAAAAATAGTGAATTAATTGTCTCATCTAAAGATTATTTAATATTCAAATATAAAAAAGAAAATGATGCAAAATTATTTAATTTAAATATTGAAAAAATAGAAAAACTTATAAAAGAAATATTAAGTAAATTGTATAAAGTAATTGCAATAACAGAAGAAGAATGGGCAGAAATAAAAAAAGAGTATATAAAAAATAAAAAAAATGGTATAAAATATAAGTTGCAACCAGAACCTGTGATGGAAAAAAAATTCAATAAAAAAACAGATAGTTTTGCTGAACAAATTTTTGGTGAAGAAAGCATTGATATAAAATAAAGGAGGGAATTTTTATGAATATGCAAAATTTAATGGCACAAGCTCAAAGATTACAAAAGGATATTGAAAGGATAACTAAGGAAATAGAAGAAAAAACTTTTATTGGCGAAAATAGTGGAGTGAAGGTAGAAGTATTAGGTTCAAACAGAGTAACTAAAATTGAAATTTTAAATGATGAGGTTTTAAGTGAAAAAGAATTATTTGAAGATATGGTACTTCTAGCAATAAATAGCGCATTGGATAAAATTAAGAAGGAAAAAGAAGAAAGATTAGGAAAATATACTAGTGGTCTAGGAGGATTGTTTTAATAATGGTATACCCAACAGCTTTTGAAAAATTAATGCAAGATTTTAAAAAGTTACCTGGTATTGGAGAAAAATCTGCAGAGCGTTTTGTTTTCACAATTAACAATCTAAAAGAGGAAGAAATTATAGAGTTTTCTAAAGACTTATTAAATTTTAAAAATACCATACGTAACTGCAAGAATTGTGGAATTTTAACAGACAAAGAAACATGTGAAATTTGTGATTCAAAAACCAGAGATAAATCGATTATTTGTGTAGTTGAAGATTCTAAAAGTGCATATGTTTTTGAAAAAAGTGGCAACTTTAAAGGAAAGTACCATATATTAAACGGTTTAATTAATCCAATTGAAGATATAAATCCAGAAGATATAAATATATTTTCATTAATTAATGAGAGAATAAATGAAGATGTAAAAGAAGTTATAATTGCATTATCACCATCTATAGAGGGTGAAACAACGTCATTATATATTCAAAAACTATTAGAAAAAAAGAATATAAAAGTTTCTAGATTGTCATATGGGATACCTATGGGATCTGATATTGAATATTTGGATCCTTTAATGATAAGTAAGGCTTTAGAAGATAGAAAATATCTTGAATAAAATTTATGTATTAAAATATTTTTTATTAAGGAGAATTAATGAAAAATATTTTTAAATTAATCAAAAGAATAATTATATCATTTTGCTTATTATATACATTTAATTTTATTACAAGTAAAACAGGATTTTTTATTCCAATAAATTTATATTCAATAACGTTAGTTACACTAATTGATTTTCCAGGAATTATTTTATTAGTTATATTGAAAACCATATTGTAGGAGAAAAATGAAAACAGAAGAAATAAAAAAATACTTTGAAGAAAAAGATTCTTTAAATTCTATTGGACATGCATACCTATTTTCTAATACAAATTATGAAAATATAGAGAGTGCAATAGAGTATATTTTGCATTCAATAATATTTAAAAAAGATATAAAAATAGAAGATAATCCAGATGTTTATTTTATTGAACCTGAAAAAAATGTTATCAAAAAAGAAAAAATACTAGATTTAGAAGAAAAATTATCTAAAACTTCTCAAATAAGTGATAGTAAAGTTTATATAATAAAAGAATGTGAAAAATTGAACGCTTCAGCGGCCAATTGTTTATTAAAAACTCTTGAGGAACCTTCAGAGAATATATATGCATTTCTAATAACTTCAAATATGGATTATGTCATATCAACTATAAAATCTAGATGTCAGATAATTCAATGTGAGGTAAATGATAGAAAATTAATAGATGAAGAGATAGTTAGTAAGACAATATCTATGATTAAAATAATAGAATCTGGTGTAAAAGCAATTGCATACAATTCAAGCGAACTTTACAAGTCATTTGAAAAAGATGAATTAAAAAAAGTTTTGAGTTTCGTAGAGTTGTTTTATAAAGATTGTTTAAATAAAATATATGGAATTAATTTAGAATTCTTTTATAATAATGAAGATTTGATTTTTAAAACAATAGAAAATAATGATTATAAAAAAATAATTGGTAAAATTAAAATTTTAAATGACAATATTGATTTATTAAAGTATAATTTAAATGGAAATTTATTTATTGATAAATTTTTGATAGAAATTGGGAGATTATAATGACAAAAGTAGTAGGAGTTTCTTTTAAAGAAAATGGTAAAATATATTATTTTGATTTAAATAAAGTTGAATTAAATGATGAAGAAGATGTCATTGTTGAAACAGAAAAGGGTTTAGAATATGCAAAGGTTATTTTAAAAAATGTAGACATTGACTTTGAGTCTAATGATAAAGAGTTATCTAAAGTAGTAAGAATTGCAACTTCTAAAGATAAAAGCACATATAACAAGAATAAAAAGGATGCGGAAAAAGCAATATTAAAAGCAACTGAATTATCAGAAAAATTAGGATTAAAAATGACTTTTGTAGATTCAAGTTTTAATTTTGAAAGAAGTCAGTTAATGCTATATTTTATATCTGATAATAGAGTTGATTTTCGTGAACTTGCTAGAGAACTAGCTGCTATATATAAAACAAGAATCGAACTAAGACAAATAGGAATAAGAGATAAAGCCAAGGAAGTTTCTGGTCTAGGCCCATGTGGAAGAAAATTATGCTGTTCAAGCTTTTTAAATAACCTTGATTCTGTATCAATATCAATGGCAAAAAATCAAAATTTAGCTTTAAATCCAGCTAAAATAAATGGTAGTTGTGGAAGACTTTTATGCTGCTTGACATATGAAGATGAACTATATGAAGAGAATAGAAAAGGAATGCCAGAAGTAGGTGATACGGTTGAAACAAAATTTGGAGAAGGAACAGTAATTTTTATTGATATTCCTAATAGAAAGTATATTGTTAACATTCCTGATCATGGAAATGAAACAATATGTTTAAAGTGTAAAGAAAATGGAAAAAGTAATAAATGATTTAGTAGGTTATGAAAATTTAAAAATAGTGCAAGTAAATGAATACTTTAATTTTAGTTTAGATTCGGTTTTACTTGCCAATTTTGTTAATTTAAATAATAAAATTAAAAATATATTAGATCTTGGAACAGGTAATGCTCCAATTCCTTTGATATTATCTACTAAAACAAATGAAAAAATAATCGGTGTAGAAATACAAAAAGAAGTATATAAATTAGCTGTTGAATCAGTAAAAATTAATAATTTAGAAAATCAAATTGAAATATTAAATATTGATATAAAAGATTTATTGTCGCATTATAAACATGAATCATTTGATTTAATATTGTCTAATCCACCATATTTTAAAAAGCTAGATACTAGTATTTTGAATGATAATGTGATAAAAACAAATGCTAGGCATGAAACTTTAATAAATTTAGAGGAAATTATATCTATAGCTTCTAAATTATTAGTAAATAAAGGTATATTTGCCTTAGTTCATAGAACTGAAAGATTACCAGAAATAATAGAAATTTTGAAAAAATATAAGCTAGAACCGAAGAAAATAAAATTTATATTTCCGAAGAAGAATTCTGAATCAAATTTAGTTTTAATAGAAGCTAGAAAGAATACCAATCCTGGTGTTAAAGTTTTGAGCCCGTTAATAGTTCATGATGAAAAATCTAACTATACTAAGGAAGTATTAAAGATTTTTAAAAGAGGTGAATAAAATGTTACAAAAAAGTTATGAGAGCAATACTAAAGGGATTCTATATGTAGTTCCAACTCCAATTGGAAATAAAAGTGATATTACTTTAAGGGCATTAGAAGTTCTTAAGTCAGTAGATATAATTTATGCTGAAGACACAAGGACTTCTTCAGTCTTACTTAGAATGTATGAGATAAACAAATCCTTAAAGGCATGCCATTTATACAATGAAGAAAAAATAAAATATAAAGTAGTGGACGAATTAAAACAAGGCAAAAATATAGCTTTAATTTCTGATCAAGGGACACCGCTTTTAAGTGATCCAGGGCATGAGTTAGTAAATGAAGTAATTAAAAATAATCTAAATGTAGTATCTTTACCTGGTCCATCAGCTTTATTGCCAGCATTAAATATGTCTGGAATAGAAGCAAACAAATTTATTTTTTATGGATTTTTAAATAGTAAAAAATCAGTTGCTAAAAAAGAACTAGAATCATTAAAAGATTTACAATTCACATTAGTTTTTTATGAAGCACCACATAGATTTTTATCCACACTTCAATTGATATTAGATATATTAGGTGATAGAAATATAAGCGTATGTAGAGAAATCACTAAAATTCATGAGGAAATATTTAGAGGTAAAATAAGTGAAGCAATTGAATTCTATAAAGATATTAAAGGTGAAATAGTAATAGTTGTAGAAAAAGGAAAAATTGATACAAATTTTGAAGAACTATTAAATGAAGTAAAATCAGAAATAAGAAAAGGCTTATCTAATAAAGATGCTGTAAAGTTGATTTCAAAAAAATATGGAGTGTCTAAAAATTTATTGTATAATAAAAATGAGGAGCAAAAGAAATGAAATTAATAGTTGGACTAGGGAATCCTGGTAAGGAGTATGAGAAAACAAGACATAATGTCGGCTTTATGGCGGTCGATACTTTTTCCAATTCAAAAAATTTAACTTTTAAAGAAAAGTTTAATGCTCTTTATACTGAAACTATTATAAATAATGAGAAAATCATTTTATTAAAGCCTCAAACATTTATGAACTTATCTGGTGATGCGGTATTAGAATTTAAAAATTATTTCAATATAAATGTTGAAGACATATTAATTTTTTATGATGACGTAAATTTTGAAGTAGGAGATTTTAAAATAAAAAAATCTGGATCTTCAGGTGGACATAATGGAATAAATGATGTAATAAATAAATTAAAAACAAAAGCCATAAAACGTGTTAAAATAGGAATTTCAAAAAATAAATTTAAATTAAAGGATTATGTTTTAGGAAATTTAACTTTAGAGAATTTAGAAAAATTAAATAAAGTATTTAAAATTACAAATAATATAATTGAAGATTTTTCAAATATGGATTTTGAAAAGTTAATGAGTAAATATAATGGAATAAAAAATGAGGAACAATCTATATAAAGAAATACTTAATTTAGAAATAAAAAAGGATATGAAAATATCATGTGTTGATAACGAAATATATAATCAATTAATATTATATATTTTTTCACGTGAAGAAAGAAACTTACTATTATTAACTTCTAACTTAAATGATGCAAATAAATTGTTTTTTAATTTAAAAAACTATTATGATGAAGTTTATATATTTCCAGATGATGATTATTTAACTAAAAAAGCAATTGCTGCATCTCCAGACTTACTATATATGAGAATGAATTTATTAAATAATATTTCAAATGGAAATAAAAAAATAGTGGTGTGTCCTATAAATTCATATTTTAAAAAGTTACCATCATTAAATATATTTAAAAATTTATCTTTAAATTTTAAATTAAATGATAGATGTGATAGGGATATCATATTAAAAAAATTAAATGAAATAGGTTATAAAAGAGATGCGGTTGTTACTAACACAGGTGAATATTCTGTAAGAGGTTTTATATTGGATATTTTTCCTATGGATCAAGATCATCCAGTAAGAATTGAATTTTTTGATGATCAAATAGAGAAAATAAAATCTTTTGATGAAGTAACGCAGTTATCTATTAAAGAACTACCTTCAATAAAAGTATCTCCAATAATTGATGAATATAGTAATTCGAACTCAAATATTCTTGATTACCTTAATAATCCGATTACATTAATACAAGATTATAGTAAGATTGTTAAAAGTGTTGAAACTATAAATGAACAGGCAAAGTATTATGAAGAGAATAAGATTTATAAGTTTGATACAAATTCTATAGATAATAAATTATATATTGACTTAATTGATAATTATAGTAAATATGATTTTAAAATTGAAGCAGAAGAAGTATTGAGTTTTAATGAAAATACTGAAAAATTCATAAGTGATGTTTTAAAGAATAATGGAATAGTATATTCAAAAAATGAAAGATTGAATGAATTGCTAAAACAAAACAATATAAAAATTATAAATGAAGTATTAAATAAAGGATTTATCTATAATGGAAATTACTATTATTCCTCAAATGATTTAAAGAAAGCAAATAGTAATTATAATTACAATGTTAAATATAAAGTTGGTAAACGAATAACTAGTATAGAGGATTTGAAAGTAGGAGACTATGTTGTCCATAAAAAGCATGGCATAGGTATTTATATGGGAATAACAACTATAAGAAAGAATGGTCTTGAAAATGATTATATTCTTTTGCAATATAAAGGGACCGATAAATTATATATACCTGTTAACAGTTTGGAAAAATTATATAAATATTCTTCAAAAGATGGAGCAAAACCTAATATACAAAGATTAAATTCTTCGGAATGGGAGAAGGTTAAAACTAAAATAAAGAATAAAATAAAAGAGATTTCAGAAGAATTAATTAAACTATACACGGCTAGAAGTAATGCATCGGTAATACCATATGAAAAAGATGATAAAATGCAATTACAATTTGAGTCAGAATTTTCTTATGAACCGACTTTTGATCAAATAAAAGCAATTAATGAGATAAAAAAAGATTTAGAATCTTCTAAACCAATGGATAGATTACTATGTGGTGATGTTGGATATGGTAAAACAGAGGTAATATTTAGAGCCATTTTTAAAACAGTAATGAATAACAAACAAGTATTATATTTGTGTCCAACAACGTTACTTTCCCAACAACAATATGATAATGCAATAAATAGATTTAAAAATTATGGGGTAAATATAGAAATATTGAATAGATACAACACACTAAAAGATACAAAGAGGATTCTTGAAGATTTATCATCTGGCAAAATAGATGTTTTAATTGGTACTCATAGATTATTAAGTGATGATATAAAGCCAAAAAAATTAGGATTATTAGTAATAGATGAAGAACAACGTTTTGGGGTCATACATAAAGAAAAAATTAAAAAGTATAAAAATAATGTGCATATATTAAGTGTATCAGCAACACCGATTCCAAGATCACTGCAGATGTCGTTAACTGGTATAAGGGACTTATCATTAATAGAGACTCCCCCTAAGAATAGATATCCAGTTCAAACTTATGTTATAGCTTATGACGAATTATTGTTAAAAGAAGCTATTCAAAAAGAAATATCTCGTAACGGACAAGTATTCATCCTTTATAATAATATTAAGAAAATGGAAGACACTTTAAAAAGATTTCAAAATTTGATGCCTAATATAAGTTTTAAATATGCGCATGGTAAGATGGATAAAGAAGAAATTCAAAATATAATGGCTGAATTCTATAATAATAAATTTAATGTATTGTTAAGTACAACAATAATTGAGAATGGAATTGATATACCAAATGCCAATACAATGATAGTAATTGATGCAGATCATTATGGTCTTAGTCAACTTTATCAAATAAGAGGGAGAGTTGGTAGAAGTAATAAAATAGCGTACACATACTTAATGTATGATTCAAAAACAACTTTAAATGAAACAGCGGTTAAAAGATTAAACGCTATAAAGGAATTTACTAATTTAGGTAGTGGATATAAGATAGCAATGAGAGATTTAAGTATTAGAGGAGCTGGAGATATGCTTGGAACAGAACAAGCCGGTTTTATTGATTCTGTTGGTGTTGATTTATATTTAGATCTTATTAATGAAGAATTAAGTGGAAACAAAGAAGAAATTGAGGAATCAAAAACATTACTAGATAACGTATCAACACATATAGATAAGAATTATGTTGAAGAAGATGAGTTAATAATTGAACTCCATAATAAGATTAATCAGGTAAATAGTGATGAAGATTATGTGAAATTAAAAGATGAAATAATTGATAGATTTGGTTTTATCGATGAAAAAATAGAAAACTATATAACTCAGGAATATGTAGAGAACCTACTAAAAGCTTTAAATATTAAAATATTAATAAATGATAATTCAAAGATATCATTAAAATTAGAGGAAAATATTTATAAAAAATTAAATATTGAAAATTTATTTGTATATTCAACAAGAATAAATTCTAAATTTGCATTTGTATATAGAAACAATTTTATTGTGTTATCATTATTAAAACTCGAATATGAAAAGCACTATTTATATTATATTTTAGAAATATTAAAGTATATAAAAAATGAAGTTAATAAATAAAACTTCATTTTTATAATGTTGTTTTTTTGATTAATTCTTCTGCTTCTAATCTAGTATGAAAATCTTTTGCAATAACGCTTACACCTTGTAAATTTTTATAATTTTGAAAGAAATCTTTTATTTCAACTAATTGATGTTCATGAAGATCATTAATCTCATTAATTTGATCTGATCTAGGATCTTTATCTAATACAGCTATAACTTTTTGGTCACCATCTCCATTATCAATAACATCTAAATAACCGATTACTCTAGCATCAACGATACATCCTGGAAAAGTTGGGTTTTCAGCCAATACTAATATATCAAGTGGATCTCCATCATCAGAAAGCGTATTGTTAATAAAACCATATTCACCAGGATAAGATAATGAAGAGTACAAAACTCTATCCAATTTCATTTTTCCTGTTTTCTTATCAATTTCATATTTATTTCTTGTGTTTTTAGGTATTTCGATTGTTGCCTCAACAACCATATTATCACTTCCTTATAATAAAAGTATATTTTAAAAAAAATTAAATGTCAAATGTATAAACTTTACTATCTAAGGTAAAATAATAAGGAAAGAAGGTTTTATGTCTGGAATAGTAAGAAAAGTGGATGAACTTGGTAGAATTGTAATTCCAAAAGAATTAAGAAAAAACTTAAATATTAAAAATAGTGATGATTTAGAAATATCAATAGATAATGACAAAATAATATTAGAAAAATTTTATAGATTGAGGAACTTAAAAGATATATTAAAAAACTATTTTTGTATATTAGATAGATTTTTAAACTCTAATTTTATTATTACTGATAAAGAAGACATTATATTAACCTGTAAAAAAATAAATGAATTAAAAGATAGAAAACTATCACATCAATTCATTGAATTGATAAACGCTAGAAAGCAAAATATAGATAATAGTAAACTAAAAATAACAAATGAATTTGAAATAACTAATAATTATTACTTTTGTCCAATGATAGTAAATGCAGATATACTAGGTAGTGTGCTTATATATAGTGATAAAAAGATAGAAGAAAAAGATTTATTGGTGGTAGAAATATTTATATATTTATTAAAAGAAAAACTAGAATAATGTAAAAAAATGTAAAAAAAAGGAAAAGATTGTAAAACTTATTGAAACAATCTTTTTTAATTGTTATATTTTAAGGGATGCATATGAAAACAATAAAAAAATTATTTAAGTATGAAGTAGATAAGAAGTTTGTTGTATTTACAATCATTTTGTTAATATTTAACTTATTGATTGATAGCATTAAATTAAATCATTTTTATTGGTTTGTATTTTTATTTTCTCTAGATTATTACTCATTAAAATACATGCTAATAATTACAAATGAAGAATAGGTGTTTTATGTTAGTAGATAGCCATGCACATATTTACAAAGAATACTATGAAGATATAGATAATGTTGTAAAAGGTGCTGAAGAAAATAATGTTTTAAAAATAATTAATTGTGCTAGTAGTATTAATGATATTGAGGAAGTTATTGAAGTATCATGTAAGCACAATTTTTATTATGCACTTGGAATACATCCTGAAGAAGCTATTTATTTTAATGATGAAATGAAAATAAAATTAGAAAATTATATTATGAATAATTTGAATAATAAACAATTTGTAGCGATTGGTGAAATAGGTCTAGATTATTATGGTAAAGAATCCAAAGATGATCAAATTAAGCTTTTAGAATTTCAAATGATTTTAGCAGAAAAATATAATAAACCAGTAATAATTCATTCTAGAGAGGCCACTCTTGATACAATAAATATATTAAAAAAATATAAAGTAAAAGGAGTTATACATTGTTTTTCAGGTTCATATGAAACTGCACGCGAATATATTAAAATGGGATATATGATTGGGATAGGTGGATTAATAACCTTTAAAAACTGCAATTTAAAAGAATATATTAGTAAAATAGGGCTTGAAAACATAGTGCTAGAGACAGATTCACCTTATATGACACCTGAACCATATAGGGGTAAAAAGAATGAACCAAAATATGTTTATGAAACAGCTTGTTTTTTATCAAAAATATTTGACATTTCATTAGAAGAATTGGGAAAAATTACTACTAAAAATTGTTATAAAATTTTTGACATAAAAGAGTAAAAATGTTATAATTTTATTAGTAAGAAAGGTGAAAAAAATGAAGAGATACAAACCAAAAAAATGGGTGCTATATTTTAGAGTGTTTTCTTTACTATTTTTTGCTGCGCTTATAACAACTTCTGAAATGAAAAGAACATCAATAATAGTTGTTAAGAATGAAAATTTAAATAAATCTATAGATTATGAAGTTATTTCTGCACATCAAGAAGAATCATATAAAACCGCTTTATATCAAGCCGAATCATCATTTATAGGAAGCTTAACCGGATATGCTGGAGACTGTCCTTTATGTTCGGGTGTCGTTGCATGTAAGCCAAGAATAAATGTCCTAGAAAAAGGTATTTTCTTTGATGATAAAGAATATGGGACAATTAGAATGGTTGCTAGTAGTAAAAGATATCCTTGCGGAACAATTTTGAGATTTAAGGCCGGAAAAGTTTCATCTGACCCTATTATTGCGGTAGTAATGGATAGAGGTGTAGGCGGTAATAATATTGATTTACTTATGGATTCTGAAGATGAAGCTCGCAAAAAAGTTGGAAGAATAAAAAATTTAGAATTTGAAGTTTTAAGATTGGGATGGCAATAATGAAAAATTTTGAATACAAGAAATCTCTTGGTCAAAATTTTTTAATTGATCAAAATATTATAAATAAAATAATAAATTCTATAGATTTAAAAGAAGAATCTTTAATAATAGAAATTGGTCCTGGAAGCGGAGCTTTAACTAGAGAATTAGTAAAATTAAATGCTAATATTATTTCATTTGAAATAGATACTAGACTAAGAGATGAACTTGATAATTTATCTAATGATAATAGCAATTTAGAAATAATCTATCAAGATTTTTTAAAACTAAATCTAAAAGAATTTCTAAAATCGAGAAAATATAAAAATCTATATTTTGTAGCTAATTTACCATATTACATAACAACAGCTATAATAAATAAAATAACAGAAGAATCTGATCCTAATGAAATGATACTTATGGTTCAAAAAGAAGTTGCTGAAAGATTCTCTGCAAACCCTAATACAAAAGATTATTCTTCTATTAGTGTATTTTTACAGTATAATTATGATATTTCAAAAGTGACATTAGTATCAAAAAATTGTTTTTTTCCAAAACCAAAAGTTGATAGTATGGTAATAAAGTTTAAAAGTATCGAAAATAGAATAAGACCGGATGATGAGGAAAAGTTTTACAAACTTATAAAGGATGCTTTTAAATTTAAAAGAAAGAATTTAAGAAACAATTTAAAAGAATATAATATAGACAAAATAAATGACATACTAAAAAAATATGATAAAGATTTAACTACAAGAGCTGAATCTTTGACAGTAAAAGAATTTATAGATATATCTAATAATTTATAATTAGATATATTTTTTTTATTATTGAATATAATTCTTTAGGTGATAAAGTGATTTCAATTGGTGATATTGTTACTAGAAAGTCCCATAATAATGATATAGTTTTTAAAGTTATTAACAAAGAAAAAAACATTTGTTATTTAAAAGGTGTGGAGTTAAGATTAATTGCTGATGCTGATGAAAAAGATTTGGTAAAATTAGAAACTAAAGCAGTTAATTGCGATTGTTCTTATGCTGATAAAGTTTTGAATGAAAGAATTTTGAATAGAAGTGATTATTTTTATCTCCCTGGTAAAATTCTTCACATTGATGGTGATGCTGATTATTTAAAAAAGTGTATGGAATTTTATAAAAAAGCTCATGTACTTGCTTATGGTAAGTCTATAAACGAAAAAGATATGCCTAATAAAATAGTTGGTTATCTTGAAGAAGTAAAACCAGATATTTTAATAATAACTGGACATGATGCTTTTTATGGAAGAGGCAAAGAAGATTCTAAATATAAAAATAGTATTAATTTTATAAAGACAGTTAGAAAAGCAAGAGAATATGAGAAATCAAATGAAGGACTGATAATAATAGCGGGTGCCTGTCAAAGTGACTATGAAAATTTAATAAAATCAGGAGCTACTTTTGCATCTAGTCCTAAGAGGGTTAATATACATGCATTAGATCCAGCTATAATAGCAGTTACACTCAGTTATTTGGATAAAAGTAAAGAAATAGATTTAATAGATACTCTTTCAAAAACAAAATATGGACCGGATGGGATAGGTGGCATTAGAACAAAAGGGACAATGTATATTGGCTATCCTAGAAATGGAGAATAAATGAATATAGAGAAAATTAAGAAAGAAGTAACTGGTATGATTGGGAAAAAAATATTGGCTAAAGTTGATATAGGAAGAAATAAGTATGAATATATTGAAGGAATTATTTTAAATACATATCCATTTTTGTTTACTATTAAGACAAATAATGAAGTAAAGTCATTTTCTTATTCTGATGTATTAACTAAAAACATTATTTTTAAAATTAATTAAAACACTTGTAATAAATATTTTTAAGGTGTAAAATAAAAATATACACATAAGGAGGAAACTGAATGAAAATAACATCTGTTAAAGTACGTAAGATTCAAAAAGAAAATTCACGTATTAGAGGTTTTGCTTCAGTAGTTTTAGATGATTGTTTCGTTGTTACAAACATCAGAATTATTGAAGGTGAAAGAGGATTATTCATTGCTATGCCAAGTCGTAAAAAAGCTGATGGCGAATTTGAAGATATTGCTCATCCAATAACTCAAGAATGCAGAAGCATGTTTGAAAGAGAAATCTTTGATGCTTATGAAAATGCTGAAGAAGTTAATTCTGAACCTGTAGAAGAGGAATAATAAAAAACTTGAAAAAGTTTTTTTTGTTATATTAAACCATTTTCTTTCATATATATTTTTAGGAGGAAAAATGGACAAGAGTAGAGATATACAAGTATTAACTCATAATGTACAATTAATTGATAGAAAAACAATACAAATGAACGGAATAAAAAAAATAGAAAGTTTTAATAAAGAAGAATTTTTTTTACAAAGTGTGATGGGATATATTCTTGTTAAAGGTGAGGAATTGGAATTAGCTAAATTAGATACTTCTGGTGGCAATATATATATTAAAGGTAAAATAGATAGTATTACATATTTTGATGAAGATAAAAAGAAAAATAAAGAAAGTTTAATTTCTAGGTTATTTAAATAATGGAATTGAAAATACAAATAATATCTATTCTTTTTTCAGTAACATATGGTTTTTTATTTGGAATATTTTATAATTTAAGTTATAGTTTTTTATTTAAAACACTCATGAGATATAGAGTGCTAAATAATTTTTTATTTTCTATTAATGTATTTTTGATTTACTTTATAATAATGCTTAAAATTAATAACGGAGATATAAGAGTGTTATTTTTAATACTACTATTTACTTCTTTTGATTTGTCAATTAAATTAACAAAAAGTTTAAGGAAACTAGTAAAGTGTTTGAAAAGTAAGAAGAAATAATTTTCATAGCCTTATAAATGTGGTATAATTCAAGTATAGTGGAGGCTATATGAAAAAAGCTACTAAGAAAGATAAAAGGCGAATATTAATATTGGTAGTAATACTAATACCACTGTTGGTATTATTTGTTTCTAATGTTTTTAAGTATGGAATTCAGATATTAAAAAATATAAAATCCAAAGAAGAACTTGATGTTGTTTATAAAGAAAAATTAAAAGAAGAGGAAAAATTACAAAGTGAAATAATAAAATTACAAGATCCAGAATATATAGCAAGATATGCAAGAGAAAAATACCTATATTCAAAAGATGGAGAAATAATTATTAAAATAGAATAGCGCTATACTTTAGTGCTATTTTTTGATAGAATTAAATTAAGGTGTTTTTATGGAAGAAGTTTATGATTTTTTAATAAATAAAAGCGGAATAAAACAAAATGATACAGTAGTTGTTGGAGTTTCAGGTGGACCTGATTCAATGGCACTCTTATACTTGATGAATAAATTAAGAAAGGAATTAGATTTATTCTTAGTTTGTGCTCATGTAGATCATAATGTAAGAGTTGAAAGCGAGGATGAAAGAAAGTTCTTAGAGAAATTTTGTGAATCAGAAGGTATTTATTTCAAATATATGAAAATAGAGACTTATGGTGATGATAATTTTGAAAATGAAGCTAGAACTATAAGATATAACTATTTTGATAAATTAGTAAAAGAATATAATGCTAAATTTTTATTAACTGCTCATCATGGAGATGATCTAATCGAAACAATACTTATGAGAATTGTTAGAGGTTCATCTTTAAAAGGTTATAGTGGTTTTTCTAGAATAGTTGATAAAGATGGATATAAGATACTAAGACCATTGATTACTGTCACTAAAGAACAAATAGAGAATTTTGATAAAGAAAATGGAATAGAGTATGTAATAGATAAAACTAATTTTGATGATATTCACACAAGAAACAGGTATAGGAAATATGTTTTACCTTTTCTAAAGAGTGAAAATCCTAATGTGCATTTAAAGTTTTTAAAATTTAGTGAAATATTACTTGAAAATAATGCATATATAGATAAAGAAATGAATAATTTGAAAAACAAAGTATTAAAAGAAGGGGTATTAGATACCGAAAGGTTTAAAGAATTAGATAAAGTTATTCAAACTAAAATAATTTATTCAATATTGGAAACAATATATGGAGATGATTTATTAATAATTGGTGACATTCACGTAACGCTTATTTTAAATTTGATTAATTCAAACAAACCAAATATGACAGTACATTTACCAAATAATGTAATTTGTACTAAAACATATAATAATGTTACATTTGATTTTAATGAGCCAGAGGAAGAAGTTTATGAAATAGAAATAAATGATATTGTTAATTTACCTACTGGTAAAAATATTGAGGTTGTCAAAAATACAGAATGGACTAATAACTTTGCTACTAGACTTTCTTCAAAAGAAGTTACTTTGCCGTTACATGTAAGAACTAGAAAAAATGGTGATAAAATTAACGTTAAAAAAATGACTGGTACTAAGAAATTAAATGATATATTTATAGATGAAAAGATACCTTTAAAGGATAGAAAAATATGGCCAGTAGTTTTAGATGCAAATGAAAATATTGTTTGGATACCAGGACTTAGAAAATCTAAGTTTGACAAAGATAAAAACGAAGAGTATGATATTGTATTAAGGTATTATTAAAGGAGGAAAAATGATTATACAGCGAAAAAACAATTTATTTAAGAACATATTACCTTATGTTTTATTAGTTGTGGTAATGATTTCAACTTTATTATTTTTTAGAAATTTGAAAACAGAAGTTCATGATATGGATTATAATGAATTTATTTCAAATTTAACTGAGAAAAAAGTTGAAAAATTGAATATAACTCCAAAAAGTGGAGATGGAGTTTATGTATTAAGTGGTGAATTAAAGGATTATAAAGACGGAGAATCTTTTAGAGTTGTAGTTCCTTTAACTGATTCAGTAATGGAAAATGTTTTGAGTTTAGCAGATAGCCAAAATTTAAAAGTGACAACTAAAAGTAATCCTGAAAACAGTTCATGGTTATTAATATTAGTTAATGTTGTTCCTACTTTACTTTTATTAGGTGCAATGTTCTTTTTATTCTCTAAATTAGGAAGTAATGGAAAAGGAACGTTTGATTTTGGAAGAAGCAAAGCTAAATTATCAGATGATGGTGGAAAAACAACATTTGCTAACGTAGCTGGTTTAAAAGAAGAAAAAGAAGAAGTTCAAGAATTAATTGATTTCTTAAAAAATCCAAAGAAATTTCAAAAATTAGGCGCAAGAATTCCTAAAGGTGTTTTATTAGTAGGTCCTCCAGGAACTGGTAAAACTTTACTTGCTAGAGCAGTAGCCGGTGAAGCAAAAGTACCTTTCTATTATATTAGTGGATCTGACTTTGTAGAATTATTTGTTGGTGTTGGTGCCTCACGTGTTAGAGACATGTTTAAACAAGCAAAAGCAACAGCGCCTTGCTTAATATTTATCGATGAAATTGATGCGGTTGGTAGACAAAGAGGAACAGGCCTTGGCGGTGGACATGATGAAAGAGAACAAACTCTTAATCAATTATTAACTGAAATGGATGGTTTTGGAGCTAATGAAGGAATAATCATAATAGCTGCTACAAATAGACCAGATGTACTTGATCCAGCATTATTAAGACCAGGTAGATTTGATAGACAAGTTACGGTAAATTTACCAGACGTTAGGGAAAGACAAGATATATTAAATGTTCATGCCAAAGGTAAAGTATTAGATGAAACAGTATCTCTTGAAAGAGTAGCTGAAAGAACTCCTGGATATTCAGGAGCTGACTTAGAAAACTTGCTTAATGAAGCTGCTTTACTTGCAGTTAGAAGAAATAAAAGTTCTATTACAATGGAAGAAATTGATGAAGCAAGTGATAGAGTTTTAATGGGACCAGCTAAAAAAAGTAGAAAAGTCACGGATTTTGAAAAGAAAGTTGTATCTTTCCACGAAGCAGGTCATGCAGTTGCTGGTATAATTCTTCCAAAAGGTGAAGAAGTTCATAAAATAACAATTATACCTAGAGGTATGGCTGGTGGATATACACAAATGCTTCCAAAAGAAGAAAAAACATTAGTTTATACTAAAGATGAATTATTAGAACAAATAACAACTTTATTATCTGGAAGAGTTAGTGAAGAATTATTTTTAGGAGAAATAAGTACTGGTGCTTCTGATGACATAAAAAGAGCAACTAAAATCGCAAGAAGTATGGTTACTGAATATGGAATGAGTGATCTTGGACCAGTTCAATATGAGCATAAATCAGAAGATGTGTTCCTAGGAAGAGATTATACTAAATCAAGAAACTTCTCAGATCAAGTTGCACTAGAAATCGATAGTGAGGTTAAAAAAATAGTAGAAAGTTGCTATGAGAAATCTAAAGAGATTTTAAAAGGTAATAAAAAATTAGTAGAAGCTTTAGCTAATGTTCTATATGAAAAAGAAACACTAACTAAAGAAGAAATTGAAAAAATTGTTGAAGATACAAAAAAAGAGTAAAACTAAAAAAGAATCAAATTAATTGATTCTTTTTTGTTTTTCTATTAAATATCCAAGCACTAAATACTGCGGTTAATGGAACTGTAAATAGTATTCCTATACTTCCTATAATTGCTTGAAGCACTTCTATTATTATTGCTTCTATGTTGAATAAATATAAAAGATTTTTGTTATATGAGAATAATAATAGTACAGTAGACATTGAACATCCAATATATGCAAGTATAAGTGTATTAGCCATTGTTCCTATTGAATCTTTGCCAATATTCATACCAGATACAAACATACTTTTAAAACTTTTGTCTTTCATTTTCTCATTAAGTTCATGCATTGAAGAAGCGATAGCCATTGCAACATCCATTATAGCTCCAAGTGAGCCAATAATAATGCCTGACCAAATCATTGCTCTTAGATCTATAGGATGTTCTGGATTAACAAGGGATAGATATATATAGTTTTCATTAATAAGACCATTTATGTTTAAAACTTTGTTCATTATAAGTGCGAGTATTGCTGCTACTAAAATACCAAATATATTTCCTACAATTGCACATAATGTTTTCTTATTAAATCCATTTATTAAAAGTAAACTACTTATTATTATATAAATTGAACATAGAAGTGTTGATACATAAATATTATATCCTTTTAATACAGATGGAATAAATACAAGTAATATTAATAAAGTAGTAATTGTAAGAGCAAGTATTGTATTTATCCCTTTCCATTTACCAATTACTATTATCATAAGCAAGAATAATATAACTAGAATTATTAGATAGTTGCTTGTCTTGAAAAGTGAAAATGTCCATAGTGCATCATCACCAATACCTTGTTCAGCAAAACCTACTGTCTTAGCAGGTATGATAACTATTTTATCATTCTCTTTAACATCTCTCACTTTATATGCGTCAGTATTTTCTACTTTTTGGAAGGCATTAACTATTTGTTTTTTATAAGGGCCATCTAATACTTTAGCTGTGAAGTATATTTTTCTATCATTGCTTTCATTATGTAGTTCTTCTATTCTATTAATTGTTAATACTTTAGCAGAATAATAATCAAGATCATATTTACTATCAACTTTATATGAACATATATCTCTTCCTATCGCTATAACTATAATAGAAATCACTATAACTATTAGGTAAGTTTTCCAATCTTTTTTTATAAAATCCATTTGTTTCACCCAAGAAAAATTATATCATATTTTTTGTATTATTTCTTTAAAAAATATGTCTTGTGTGTTAAAATATATTATGAAGTGAGGTATAAAGAAATGGGTAAGGTTATTTCTTTGGTTAATCAAAAAGGTGGAGTCGGAAAAACAACAACAAGTATAAACTTGTCTAGTTCTTTAGGCCATTTAGATAAAAAGGTTTTGCTGATAGATTTAGATCCTCAAAGCAATTCAACAACTGGGCTTGGAGTTAATAAATTAGAGGTTAGTAAAAGTGCTTATAATGTTATTATGGGTGATGTTAATATAGAAGATGCTATAATAAAAACCCCATTTAAAAATTTAAGTGTTGTTCCTTCTCATATAAGTTTAGCTGGAACTGATATTGAACTTGTTCAAAAAAGTATGGTACAAAGCGATTTAAAGATAAGTGATCAATTGAAAAAGCAAATAGATAGAATAAGAGATAGATATGACTATATAATTATTGATTGTCCTCCTAATTTAGGACTTTTAACAACAAATGCTTTAGCTGCATCTAATTCTGTTTTAATTCCTGTTCAATGTGAATATTATGCATTGGAAGGTGTTACACAACTTCTTAATACTATTATCCTTACTCAAACTAAAATTAATCCGGGATTAGATATTGAAGGGGTGTTATTAACTATGTTGGATGGAAGAACATTACTTGGACTTCAGGTTGTTGAAGAGTTAAGAAAGTTCTTTAAAGATAAAGTTTTTGATACAATAATACCTAGACTTGTAAGACTTGTAGAAGCGCCATCTCATGGAAAACCAATAATAGAATATGATCCTAAATGTAAAGGAGCACTTGCTTATTTAAATTTAGCGAAAGAGGTGATTGAAAGAAATGGAAAATAAAAGACAAGCATTAGGAAGAGGTTTAGAACAGTTATTTTCTAATGAAGTTATTAACATTTCATCATTAGAAAAAAATATACTTGATACTACAAATAAAAATGATATAGTTCAACTTGACTTAAGTGAACTTAGAAGTAATCCATATCAACCAAGACAAGTATTTGATGAAGAAAAGCTTAAGGAATTATCTGATTCAATTAAAGAATTTGGTGTGATTCAACCTATTATTGTTAAGAAAAGTATCAAGGGTTATGAAATAATTGCTGGTGAAAGAAGGGTAAAAGCGTCTTTAATGGCTGATAAGAAGACAATTCCAGCAATTATTAAAGAATTCACAGATGAAGAAATGATGCAAATAGCTTTGCTTGAAAATATTCAAAGGGAGGATTTAAGTCCTATAGAGGAAGCAGAAGCTTATAAAAACTTAATAACTTCTCTTGGAATAACTCAAGAAGAATTCTCTAAAAGAATAGGTAAAAGTAGAAGTTATATAACAAATATGCTAGGTTTATTACGTTTACCTAAATCTATACAAAAAATGGTTTTAGATAAAAAAATTAGTATGGGTCATGCAAGGGTATTAAGCAAACTTGAAGATAAAGATAAAATTGTTGAAGTGGCGAATAGAATTATAAACGAGGATATATCAGTTAGAAAATTAGAAGAATTATTGAGTGACCCTAATTATTTAAGACAAAAACCTATTTCAAGGGTATCAAAGAAAATTGAGTCAAAATATAATTTTGTTCAGGATATATTAAGAGATAAAATAGGGACTATGGTTAAAATAAATAATAAATCTATTATAATTCCATTTGATAGTGAAAAGGATTTAGAAAGAATATTAGATATTTTAAATATAGATGTGGATGTTAATAATGAATAAAAAATATGATATAAATTCTTTAGTTATTATGAAAAAACCACATGCTTGTAAAACTAATTTGTGGCGAATTACAAGATGTGGGGTTGATATTAAACTTGAATGTGTCAACTGTAAAAGAAGCATAATGATGGAAAGAATAGAATTTGAAAAAAAATTGAAGAAAGTGGAGGAATAATGAAGAAGAAATTTGTATTAAGTCCAATGCTTAGTTTTATAGTACTTTCTGCGATTACAATAGTACTAAGTGGGATACTATCAATTATACATGTACAAACAGATTATCAAACAGTTAACCCAATAACTAATGAACTTGTAACTAATGTTGTAGAAGTTGAAAGTTTATTTAGCTTATCAGGTCTTAAATATATTGTTACTAATGCAGTTAGTGATTTTGTATCTTTTGTTCCATTATCAATGTTATTAATTACGTTAATAGGTATAGGAATATTAGAAAAGTCAGGTTTTATGAGAACAGCACTTACATTGGTAACACGTAAAACTTCTAAAAACACTGTGACATTTTTAGTTATATTTATAAGTATGTTATTTTCGTTATTTGGAGATATAGGATTTGTAATAATGTTACCTGTTTCTGCGTTACTATTTAAGTATGGAAAAAGAAATCCAATTGGAGGAATAATAGCGTCTTTTGCTGCTTTATCTTTCGGTTATGGAGTAAATATATTCTTATCTTCAATGGATAGTAGTTTATTAGCGTTAACAACAAATGCAGCTAAATTACTTAATTTGGGATATACAGTAGGTAATTTCTTTGCCTTAATAATTATGCTAGTTGTATTAATTACTTTATCAATTATATTTACAAGGATTACTGAAAAAAGAATTATGCCACTTTTACCTAAGTATGAATTTAGTGAAGAAGATGAAAGTTACATTATAACAAATAAAGATTTAAGAGGATTAGTAATAGCTATATTAGTAGCAATTGTTTATTTAATTATTGTTATTTATAGTATAATTCCTGGTCTTCCATTATCTGGAGGATTACTAGATCATAGTGGTGCAAGATACATTGATATGATATTTGGTGATAATTCACTATTTAATAAGGGATTTGTATTTATTATTACTCTATGGTTCTTCTTTATTGGATTATCTTATGGATTTGTCACTAAATCTATAAGAACAAATAAAGATTTAACTAAAGGCCTATCACATTCTCTAGATGGAATTGGAAGTATAATAGTTTTACTATTCTTTGCTTCATTATTTATAAGTATATTTAAGAAAACAAATATTGGAATAGTTATAACTGCTGCTTTAACTAAAATATTAACATTACATAATTTTACTGGAATAGGACTTATAATAGTATTCTTATTAATAGTTATGATAAGTAATTTATTCTCCACATCTCCATTAATAAAATGGTCAGTTATGAGTGGAATTGCAGTACCTGTGTTTATGAATGCAAGTTTATCTCCAGAGTTTGCTCAAGTGATATTTAATGCTGGAGATTCAATTACTAATGGTATAACTCCGCTATTTGCTTACTTTGTTATATATATAGCATTCTTAGAAAAATATAGTCAAAATGAAACAATAACAATTACAAAGGGAATGAAATATATGATACCGTATGGTGTTTCAACATTTGTGGTATGGTTTATAGTTTTAGTAGGATGGTACATAGCTGGTATTCCTTTGGGTATAGGTGGTACTACAACTATTCCATTTAATTTAAAATAGAAAGAGTGATGTTTTATGGCATTAAAGGCTGGAATTATTGGTCTTCCTAATGTAGGAAAAAGCACATTATTTAATGCAATTACAAAGAAGAATATTTTGGCGGCTAATTATCCGTTCGCAACTATTGATCCAAATGTTGGAATAGTGATTGTTCCTGACAAAAGATTAGACAAATTAAATGAAATGTATAATCCAGAAAGGCTAATACCAACCCAATATGAGTTTATTGATATAGCTGGTCTAGTAAAAGGAGCATCAAGAGGTGAAGGACTTGGCAATAAGTTTTTATCTCATATAAGAGAGGTAGATGCGATTGTTCATGTTATAAGATGCTTTGAGGATAAAAATATTATACATGTCGAGGGTGAAGTTAATCCTTTGAGGGACATAGATATTATTAATATAGAATTAATTATGAGCGACTTAGAAATTATTGAAAATAGAATATCAAAAATCGAAAAGAAAGCTCATACAACTAATAATAAAGATGATCTATTTGAATTAGCAACATTAGAGAAGGCTAAAAGTTTACTTGATAAAGAAATTCCTTTAAGATTAGGTACATTCGATGATAAGGAACTATTAGTTCTTAAAACATTTAATTTTATATCATTAAAACCATTAATTTACTTAGCTAATATATCAGAAGATGACTTAATGGGTAATGATAATAAATTCTTAAATGAACTTATAAATATTTCTTCAAAGGAGAAAGTACCTGTAATACCAATGTGTGCTAAAATTGAAAGTGAATTAATAGATTTAAATGATGAAGAAAAAGATAAATTTTTAAAAGATTTAGGTATTGAAATGAGTGGACTTGATAGATTAATTCAAGTTACTTATAAATTATTAGGACTTAAAACCTTTTTTACAGTTGGAAAAGATGAAGTTAGGGCCTGGACATTTAAAGATGGTATGAAAGCACCTGAGTGTGCTGGCATAATTCATACTGATTTTCAAAGAGGATTTATTAAAGCTGAAGTTATGTCTTACGAAGACTTGTTAAATTATGGCAGTGAATTGAAGGTTAAAGAAGCTGGCAAAACTAGAATAGAAGGTAAAGAATATCTTATGCAAGATGGAGATATTTGTTACTTTAGATTCAATGTTTAAATAGAGGAAGGAGGTGTAGTATGGATAGAAAAGCAATTAAACAAGAAGCTAAAACTAAGATTAAGGGTAATTTATGGACAATTTGGAAAGCTATATTGTTAGTTGGATTAATTAGTGGTGGTGTTAGCGCAATTTTATCAGCAATATTCCCTTCTCCTGTTACATCAGATATGTTACAAGTTTATATGGAAACCGGAAAAATGCCAGAATTTAGTAGCGCAAGTCAACTTGTTAGTACACTAGCTAATATATTATTAATGCCATTAACAATTGGTGTTGTAGCATATATCTTAAAATTCTCAAGAGGTGAAAAACCTGAAATCAAAGATATATTTGGTTTCTATAAAAATTTCCTTCCTATATTTGTAGTAACTTTATTAGTTGGTATATTTGTAGGTGCAGGAATGATATTATTAGTAATTCCTGGAATTATAGTAGCTTTAATGCTAAGTATGTGTTATTATCTATTAGCTGATGGTAGAACTGATATGTGGCAAATCATTAAAGATAGTGCTGCAATGATGAAAGGTCATAAGTGGGAATACTTTGTATTCGGATTAAGTTTTATCGGATGGATATTATTATGTGGTATTACTTTAGGTATTGCTGCAATATATGTAATACCTTATATGAGTACTGCTCAATGTATTTGGTATGATAGATTAAAAGCATTAAATAATAAATAAATTTTTTAAAAGTATAATTATTTACATTATACTTTTAATTTGCTATAATACGTGTGAACTTTAAAAGTTCCTTGCTTTATTTAATAAAGCCGTTAGACCAAAAGGAGGTGTAAAAATGAACAAATATGAAATTATGTTTATAGTTAAAGCTGATTTAGAAGAAAAAGATGTTAAAGATGCTGCTAAAACATATGAATCTTTATTAAAAGATGTTAAAGCTAAATCTGTTAGTTTAAAAGATTTGGGTTCTAGAAAATTTGCTCATCCTATCAAGAAAGAAGTTAGAGGATATTACTATCTTATTAACGCTGAATGCAATGCTAACACAATTGCAGAACTTGATAGAAGAATGAGAATTGATGAAAGAATTTTAAGACATTTAATAGTTAAAGAAGAGGAGTAATATGAATAAAGTATTATTAACAGGAAGATTAACAAGGGATCCGGAGCTTAGAACAACAGGTAGTGGACTTGCAGTTGCATCTTTTTCATTAGCAGTCACTAGAACTTTTAAGAATAAGGATGGAAATTATGATGCTGATTTCTTCAATGTATCAGTATTTGGAAAACAAGCCGCAAATGTTTCAAAGTATTGTTTTAAAGGTAGCCAAATAGGTGTAGAAGGTAGATTACAATCTAGAAGTTATGATGCTCAAGATGGCACTAAAAGATATGTTACAGATGTAATAGCTGATAGAGTAGAATTTTTAGGTAGTAAAAAAGATGGAAGTTCTAATTATGTAGCAGATACTAACTTCATGGATCAAATTCCAGAAGCTCCTATGGACGTGCAAACAAATGAAATTGAAGTTCCTGATGGGGATCCATATAAAGATTTTGGTAATGAAATCGCTATTACAGATGATGATTTACCATTCTAATTAGGAAGGAGAAGAAAATGGCAGAATTTTATCAAAGAAAGAAAAAGATTTGTCAAATGTGTGCTGGCAAATCAGTTGACTATAAAGATGCTCAAGTTATTAGTAAATATATAAATGAAAAAGGTAAAATATTACCTAGAAGAATGACAGGTGCTTGTGCACTTCATCAAAGATATATTGCTAAACAAGTTAAAAGAGCAAGATTTATGGAAATTTGTTAATTAAAAAACACTTCATTTTGAAGTGCTTTTTTTAATCTCTTCTATTACTTACTATAAGTATTAATCTAAGTAATTCTAATAATGAAGCAAGTAAGCCAGCTACATAGGTAAGAGCTGCTGCTGTAAGAACATTTTTTACTTTATCTTGCTCATCTTCAGTAATTAGATTAAGTCTAATTAATTCTTTTTTTGCTCTACGAGAAGCATTTATTTCAACTGGAAGTGTAACTAGTTGAAATAAAATTCCAGTTGACATTAATATAATAGCTATCTCAATTAATCCAGCATATTCTAATAAAAATCCTATAAATAATATTATATATGCTATTTTGTTTGAAAAATTAACAATTGGTACCAAGAATGTTCTTATTTTCATTAAAAGATATCCATCTTTTTTTTGAAGAGCATGACCACACTCATGGGCTGCAACTGATACAGATGAGATTGTATTTTTATCAAATATATCTGTAGACAGTCTTATTACGTTTCTAGATGGGTCGTAATGATCTGTAAGCATTCCAGGAGTTGATACTATATGTATATCATTTAAACCATTTGAATCAAGTATTTTTCTTGCTACTTCAAATCCAGAAATATTTCTATTTGAATCACTTTTTAAATATTTTTTATATGTGAAGTTAATATATAATTGTGCAAGTAATGGTAAAATCATTATTCCTAATACTACTAATAAATATGTCATAAAATATATCCTTTCTTATATTTTACCACTTTATAAGCATTTTATAAAGAACTTATTGAAAGAAATACTTTTTCTAAATGATTTTTTAGTATATTTTTTATATTTTTAGCTCCAAATTCTCTATATGAACTTTGATTTATTATATCTTCTATTTCTTTATTATTAAGTTCTATATTTGTATTATAATTATAGTTAAATTCTTTTAAATAGTTAAATATTATTTGTTTAATAGATTCTTTTTTTAATTCGTTAAAATTTACAACATAGTTTATTTTATCAATAAAATTGTTTGATATAATTTCATCTTTTTGTATATTATTTATATAACCAATTGATTTATATTTTTTATTATTGGAAGTAATAATTATGATTGTGTTCTTAAAATTAAATGTTTCATTTTTAGAATTTTTCATTGTTCCATCTTCTAAAATTTTAGAAAAAAGGTTAATGATTTGAGGATTTGCTTTATCAATTTCATCAAGAAGTATAATAGAATTTGGATTTAGTTTTAAATCTTCGAATACTGTATTGTTATCATCATATCCGACATATCCTTGTGGAGAACCAATAATTTTATTTATTGATATTTCACTTTGATAGTCACTCATATTTAGTTTTATTAAATTTCTATTGGTTAATTTTGAAAATTCCACTGCAAAAGAAGTTTTACCTGTTCCAGATGGACCATTTATTAAAAATGAAATAGGAAGATTATCTTTTTTAGTACTTAATATTTTTAATCTATTCATTATATTATCTATTTCATTTTCTTGACCAACTATTTTTTTATTTAAATTTATTTTTAAATAATCATAAGTTTTATATGTATCTATATCATATATTTTACTATTACATTTTGATTCAATTATTTCTATTATAGTATTTATATTTACTTCTTTTTTTGATTGTGTGATAAGTTTAATTTTATTTAAAATTTTTTGTTCTTCTTCTTTGCATTTTACAGCTTTATAGTAGTTGCCATTTTTAATAGCATCTTCTTTAATTTTGTTAATGTTTAGTAATTTTTTTCTTAATTTGTTTATGCTTTTATAATCATTTATTACACTTGTACTTGCGCATGCTTCATCAAGTATGTCGATACTTTTATCGGGATTATTGCGATCAAGTATGTACTTATCAGATAAATCACTTATTATTTTTAATAACTTGTCACTTATTATAACATTATGAAATTCTTCATATTCTTTTTTTATGCTTTTCAATATGTTGCATGTTTCTTCTTTGTTAGGCGTATTAATTAATACCTTTTGGAAACGTCTATCTAAAGCTTTATCAGTGGCGATAGTTTTTTTATATTCATTAATAGTTGTAGCCCCAATTAATTTTATTGTTCCTCTAGCTAAAGCTGGTTTTAAAATGTTAGATGCATCAATTGCACCTTCTGCTCCACCAGCACCAACTATGGTATGTATTTCATCGATAAATAAAATTATATCATCTCTACTTTCGCACTCTTTAAGAATTTTGTTTAGTTTTTCTTCAAATTCACCTCTATATTTTGTGCCACTTATTATTGATGAAATGTTTATAGATATTATTTGTTTATTTTTTAAAAAATATGGGATGTTGTTACTTGCTATTAAACTTGATAGTTCTTCAATAATAGCAGTTTTACCAACTCCGGCTTCTCCTATTAGAATAGGATTATTTTTATTTTTTCTAGCCAGTATTTCTATTATCTGTTTGATTTCGTTATCTCTTCCAACTATATTACTTAGTTTTTTATTTTTAGCTAGCCATGTTAAATTAGTACCGATATCTGATAGGGTGCTAATTGATTTATTAAATAAACCTAATAAATCCTTATAAAAATTTTCTAAGTTTAAATCAATACTCTTTAATATATTTAATCCTATATTTTCATCAATAATTGTTATAAATATATGTTCTAATTTTATTTCATTTGATTGATATCTATTTGCAGTGTCATATGATAAATCTAATACTTTTTTAAATTCGAAAGAATAAAAAACAAACTGGTTATTTTTATTATTATTCTTCTCATTCTTCTTCATTTTATTTTTATATTTTTTATAATCAACATCAAATTTATTTAGAATTCTTTTTACATTATTTTCAAGTTTTAAAGTTGCTAATATTAAATGATCTATTGTAACCACAGAATCATTTAATTCATACATTTCTTTTTCACTTTGTTTAAGAATTTTTATAACTTCATTGTTATATTTAATCATAGAGTTCTCCTTTTATATCCTATGATTATAATGTTGCTTTTATCATAAAAATAATCAATAAAAAAAGTTCATTATAAAATGAACTTTTAATTTATTAATTATAATACTAATAACATTATTATAATAAGTATAATTACTACTAATAATAAAGCTACTACTAATTTCCATATTTTTTTAAGCCATTCACAATAAGGAATTTCTAAATATGTTAATCCTAATAATAAGAATAAACTAGTAGGTGCAATAAACATAGTTAATCCATATGATGCTTGTGTCATTACGTTTAATATAGCAGGAGCATAACTTTCTGTGAAAGTTCCTGCTAAATATGGTAAATAGAAATTTGCAACATAAGGTATTTCAATATGTAAAAATGAACCAAATATATTGATTATTAATGATAGCATTGCGCTTAATACGTTTAATTTCTTTAATGGTGTTAATACATAAGACATTAATGTAATAAACGTTCCACTATTAACAATTAGTATTAATATTGAATAACTAAATACAACTAATAAAGCTGGTTTAATTATAACTTTTACACCATCAGCAATTGCATCAAAAGCTTTCACTTTGTAAATTGCAGCAATTATTAAAGCAGCAACAATTAAAACAATTGACATTTGGAAATAACTCCAAGTACCAAGTGCGATTGTACTATTGCCAAGTAAATTACTAAATATACTGAAATCTTTAATTGAGATAGACATTAGCCATTCATGGAAATTGTTAAATACTTCAATTCCAAAAGATTCATTCCAATTAGTGCATCCTAATATAAATAATACAAATACTATTGCAAATGCAATCCATAAAGCAACTGGTTTTTTCTTTGAAGTCTCAGTGCCTAAAAATTTATCTTCGAATTTTTCTTCTTTAGATTTCTTGTTAGCAAGCTTTAAAGTGAATAGTATAAAGACAATGAAAGATACAACAAATAAACCTAATTTGAAGAATATTTGTGAAGTATAAGTTAAATTTAACATTGATAATGTTGAATCTATGCCACCGAAAGTTGCTCCCATGATACCAATAAGCATTGAACCGAAAGTAATTAAGAATGCAGTTACTTTATCATATCCCATTAGTAAGATAATAGATATTATCATAGGAATGAATACAAATAATAATAACCCATATCCACCTACTGAAGATAATATTGCGATTAAAGCAGCAATAAAAATTAAAGTTAAAGTTCCTTTCTTTTTGAATTTTTTAGCTAATTTTTCAATTTTTGTAAACGCCTGTTTTACTTAAAACTCCATAAAAGGCACCAACTGATAATAAGAATAGTAGAACCTCAATGAACATTGATTGGAAGAATGGTAAAACCAAATATTGACAAAAGTCTACAAAACCTAATCTTTGGATTCCGCCATCAACAAATTCTCCACTGTAATTTCCGGCTGGAATAAACCAAGTTAATAGAGTAATAATTAACATAGTGATAGCTAAAATTTTAAATAACTTATTTTTTTTCATATTTCCTCCTTCAATATTTATTATACAACTCTATTTTTTCTAATACAATAATTTATTTGATTGTAAATTTTCATATATAGTGATATTATATCTTTTAAGAAAAAGGGTGTTTTATGGGATTTGAAGTTATAAGTAAAAAAGAATTATCAAATTTTAAAAAATTTATAAAGACTAAAAGAGCGTTACTATACCTTAATGATGATAAATTATTAAAAATATTTAATACAAAACCTTATTTAAATAGTTATTCAAAAAACAGACTATCTGATATTGCGAATTTTCAAGTTATTGATTGCCAAGAAAAAGTATTAATGGAAGTATCAAAAATAAAAGAAAAAGAATTTGTTATACCAAATAATATATTATATAAAGATGAAGTAGTTACACATAATTTAATAGGGTATGATATGGAATATTTAAAAGAGTATGTCAAATTAGAAGAATTCTTATTAAATAATAAATTATCTTTTAATAAAAAAATTAAGTTATCTGAAAAATTATGTGAAATTTTTATAGGCTTAGAAAAATATAAGATTTCTTATTGGGATATTCATGCATCAAATGTAATGACTGATGGAAATGAGTTAAGAGTAATTGATATAGATTCGGTGACTTCTAAGGACTCATCAGGTGAGTTTACTTATAGAGTGGATTTATCATGTTCATATTCTAATTTAGCATCTTTAATACTTTCTATATTATATGATGTAGATGAAAATTATTTATTACAACAAATAAAGAGTGGAAAAATAAATCCATTATTAAAAAAGAATGAACTTTTTAAAAGCGTTATTGAATTTGATGGTAGAATTTTTTATCCAAATAAATATTTAAATAATTTTACTGAAGAGTATATAGAAGAAACTAGAAAATTAATATTAAAAAAATAGTTTGAATTATTTCAAACTATTTTTTATTTCATCTTTGTAATTCTCAACAATATTTATAAGTTCTTCTTCTGTTTTTACTTGATTAAATTTATTTTTATATTCCTTATTATTAGGTAAATATTTTATATACCATAAGGCATGTGTTCTTATTTCAAGTAAAGCTTGTTTTAAGTTAGTGTTTTCTTTTAATAAATTAAAATGTTTTATTACCATATTTAATCTATCTTCATATGTTGGCTTTTTTATTACTTTATTATTTTCTATATATTCTACACATTCTTTAATAAACCAAGGATTGCCAAGCGAAGCTCTACCAATCATTATAGCATCACAACCCGTTTCATCTAGCATCCTTTTGGCATCCTCTATAGTTTTTATATCACCATTACCAATAACTGGTATATTAACATTTTGTTTTAATTCTTTTATAATTTTACGATCAGCAATTCCTGAATATCCTTGTGAACGAGTCCTTGCATGTATGCATATTAATGATGCACCAGCTTCTTCAATTTTTTTGCTAACTTCTATTGCGTTTATATGGCTTTCATCCCAACCACTTCTTATTTTAACTGAAATAGGTGTACTTGTGTTATCAACAACAGATTTTACTATTTCATATATTTTATTAGGATCCTTTAATAGGGCAGAGCCAGCTTGACTTTTAATGGCAACTTTTGGAACAGGACATCCCATATTAATATCAATTATATCCGGATGTATATTTTCTTCTACATATTTAGCCGCTTTAACAAATGAATCTATATCATTTCCAAAAATTTGAATAGCGATTGGTCTTTCAAAATCATCTATTTTGAGTAAATTAATTGTTTTTTTATTATTGTAAACAATCCCCATATTGCTTATCATTTCAGAGTATATTAAGCCAGCTCCCATTTCTTTTATTATCTTTCTATAACTTATATTAGATATTCCGGCCATAGGAGCAAATACTATTCTATTATTAATTTTGATATTTCCAATTTTCCACATGAATATAATATAACATTTTTAATATATAAAAAAAAGATGTATAACATCTTTTTATTCGCCTTGTTTATAAATTATACTGCATTCAGCATCTTCTGTGACGTTTTTAAGGGTTACAATATAATCATTATCAGAAGCTTTAATATCACCATTACCACCGCGGCAAGTTATATCGTCAGGTTTATAACCTTCTGCTACTCTAACATTCCAACTTACTGTTCCGCCAGACATAACTTTAGTTGGATTAGCTCCAGATAATATAGTACCATTGGCACCAACAATTAATGTGGCTGTATATTCAGTCTTAGATTGTGTCTTTTTAAAAGTGACTGAACATTTAGTGTTATCAGTTAATTTTTCTATATTCAATGAATTGTCTTTCCATGTAGCCTTTTGATTATTTGTACAAACTATATCTGGATTACCATATTCTTCAGCAGGAGTGACATTTTTAATTTCAACAGCCTTTCCATACTCATACTCAACTTTAGTTGAACCAGAACCCATATTGACTTGAACTTCAACACTGAATTTACTCATTGAGAATGTAGCTTTACAAGTTGTTTCAGTTGTAATACCTCTAATTATTAATTCTTTGGCATCTTTGTCCCATTCTGCTTCTTTTTCATTTGAACACTCTGCTTTTTCAAATTCATATCCTTCATCAGGAGTTATTTTAATTACAGCATCTTCTCCTCTTTTTACTTTCGTTTCGGCAGGAGTCGTTACTTTAGCATTTGTAACTTCAATTTTCACTATATTGTAAGTTGTTACAAAGTATAAACTACATGTTGAATCAGCGGTATTTGAAGGAGTAAATGTCCAACTTTCCTTATCCCAAGTGTATGTAACATTATTTGTACATTTAGCTGTGTTAAATTCATATAGTTCTTCAACATTCATTTCGTTACTAGAAGTAATAGAACTGCCATCATCAACTATTTGCTTAGGATTGACAGGCATTTGAGCAACTTCAACTTCGTTTAAGTAATACTTATAAGTTACTTGATAATTTTTATTTGGTTCTATCTTTGGAGTCTTTTTGCTTTCTAATAAACCAATAACTCCTAAAACCAAACATATTGCAGATAGCACACCAATAATGATAGCTATAATTTTTTTATTTTCCATTAATTAATACCCTCCGTATCTTTTTACCATATCATAATTTTATAATTTTAGTGTGTATTTGTCAATAAAATTGTATGTAATAGCATAAAATAAATTAAAAATTAATTGACATAAAGATACTTATTTAGTATAATCAAAAGCGGTACATTTTGAAAGGGAGTATATTGCTGTGGGAAGGCGTATATATGAACTTTAATAAGAAGGAGAAAAATTTAAAATGAAAACATTTATGTTGAGAAAAGAAGATGCTCTACATAACTGGTACATTATTGATGCAGATGGTAAAAACTTAGGTAAAGTTGCCGCTAAAGCTGCTCATGTATTAAGAGGTAAGCATAAAGTAACTTATACTCCACATGTTGATTCTGGAGATAATGTTATAATTATTAATGCTGGCAAAATTAATTTAACTGGAGATAAATTAGATAAAAAGATGTATTATAATCACAGTGGTTTTCCAGGAGGATTAAGAGAAAGAACAGCAAGAGAAATGAAAGAAAAATATCCTGTTGAAATGGTTGAAAGAGCTATTAAGGGTATGCTTCCAAAAGGAAGATTAGGTAGACAAATGTTTAAGAAACTATTTGTTTACGAGGGTGCTGAGCATAAGCAAGTTGCTCAAAAACCAGAAGTATTGGAGGTTAAATAATGGCTGAATCAGTTTATACTGCTACTGGTAGAAGAAAAAGAAGTATAGCTAGAGTTAAATTAATAAAAGGAAAAGGTAAGATAAGTGTTAACGGAATTGACATTAATGAATATATGCCTCATGAAACTTTAGTTATAGATTTAAAACAACCTTTAGTATTAACAGAAACATTAGACAAAGTTGATGTTGATGCAACTGTTACAGGTGGAGGATTTAGTGGTCAAGCAGGTGCTATCCGTTTAGGAATTGCAAGAGCTTTAATGGAATATAATCCAGAATTAAGAGCTACTTTAAAAAGCGCTGGTATGATTACTAGAGATGCTAGAAGCAAAGAACGTAAGAAATATGGTCTTAAGAAAGCAAGACGTGCTCCGCAATTCAGTAAGAGATAATATTAAAAAGTCCAATTGTTCGGACTTTTTTGCTTGATAAAATATTTTTAAATTAACAATATTATTAAATGTGTGATATACTTGATTTAAGGAGTTTGATTATGAGTAGAAAAAATGGATACAAAGTTAAAGATGTAACAGGAATGCAAAATATAATGTTTGATTTAAAACCTAATAGGTGTGAATCAGAAGTTTATATGAATGCTAAAGTAGACGTTACTGAATTTGTTAAATTTATGAAAAAGGAAAAAGAAAAGAACAAGGATGTAACTTATTTTCATGGTTTTTTAACGATATTAGGTAAAATATTTTATAAATATCCTCATTTGAATAGATACGTTCAAAATAGAACATTATATATGCATAAAGATATATCTTTTGCTTTTGTTGCTAAAGCTGAATTTAATGAACAAAGTGAAGAATTTATGACTTGCTTAAAAGTAAATGAAAAGGATAATATTTATACTATATCTGATAATATTAAGAAAAGGGTTGCTGCTATTAGAGATAAGAAAAGTAGACATACTGACGGAGCAAATAATATAGTTGATATGGTTGGCCATTTATGGAAGCCTCTTAGAAGTATGATTGTTGGATTTCTTAAATGGGTTGATAGAAAATTTGAGTTACC
>CAJOJR010000002.1 GCA_905235065.1 uncultured Bacilli bacterium | reverse complement strand
AACAAAACTGTTAATAAAGAAAATGGATATTATTGTGAGCAAGAGAATTCTAAATTAAGTGGTAAAACATGTATTATTTATGAGATGGTTGAAGCAAAATCTAATTGATAATCTGTTCGCACTATTAAGATAATCCGATTAACAAAAAACATTAGCTGTAATTGGCTAATGTTTTAATATTCTAAATGGCAGGAGTAGTAGGAATCGAACCCACATGAACGGTTTTGGAGACCGTCATTCTACCTTTGAATTATACTCCTATTATTTCTTTGTGTATATATTATAGCATAATAATAAAAAAAGTAAAATATTTCTATTTTACTTTTTTAATTTTAATGCTTCGCCGTGTTTTTCTTTAAATTCGGGATATTCATTATAGCCCAAGAATTCTTTAGTGTTCATGTCATATATATTTTTAATAAATTCTGCATTTCTTACATATGGGTTTAAAAAGCAGAAAGCTACATAGTCTTCATTATACTTAATGTATTCATCATTCTTTTTATTTTTTATGTTCCCATAAAATCCAATATATGTTTCTTCTCCATTTTCTCTTGCATATACATAAGTCCAAATATAAGGATTTTCCAAATAATTTTTTAATACAATTGATCTACTACTATTAATGGGTAATTCTTGTATTTTATCAAATTCTTTTTCCATTTTTTGCTTCCTCTTTTTTTAACAGTTCTATATTATAACATACTATTTATCTAATTTCAAATATTTTCATATAATACTTTAGGTGATAGTATGTTAATTAATTATACTGATAAAGAGTTAGATTTATGCGCAAGACTTATGAGAGCTGAAGCTTTAGCGGAAGGTGAACTTGGTATGCTTATGGTAGGGAATGTTATTGTTAATAGGGCAATCGCTCAATGTTTAGATTTTAAAAACATAAGAACTATAACTGATGTTATATATCAAAATCCTGGAGGGTTTACTGGAATTAAGAGTTCACTATTTAATGGTAGTGCGACCAAAAAAGAAAAAGAACTTGCTGAAAGAGTATTAAAAGGAGAATATTATTATCCTGCGACTAATGCTTTATGGTTTTATGCTCCTAAAAAAGGTGAAGAGTGTAAAGGGGTATGGTTTGGTCAAAGAAATGCTGGAAGATATAAAAGCCATTGTTTTTATGAACCGGATCCAGGCGTTTGCGAGCAATTATATTGATGTGAATTTTACTTTTTATCAATTTTTTGTTTTGCTTAAAATACTTGATTTTTTATGGATTTTGTAGTATTATCTTTGAGTGCTTAAAGGGGATGATATTTATGCAAAAAATTATTAATTTCGCAGTAGTTGCTCACGTTGATGCTGGTAAATCTACTTTAGTAGATGCTCTTTTAAAACAAAATGGTGTATTTAGAGATAATGAACAAGTAGTTGACTGTGTAATGGATAGTGGTGCTCTTGAAAGAGAAAGAGGTATTACTATAACTGCTAAAAACTGTTCTATAAGATATAAAGACTATAAAATGAACATAGTTGATACACCAGGACATGCTGATTTTTCTTCTGAAATTGAAAGAATTATTAAAACTGTTGATACAGTTGTTCTTTTAGTTGATTCTGCAGAAGGTCCTATGCCTCAAACTAGATTTGTGTTAAAAGAAGCTCTTAAGAATAATTTAAGACCAATTCTTTTTATAAATAAAATAGATAAGAAAGATGCTAGAGTAGATGAAGTTATTAATATGACTTTTGATTTATTCTGTGAATTAGGTGCTACTGATGAACAATTAGATTTTCCAATAATATATGGAACTGCTAGAGATGGAATAGCTAAGTATGAATTAGAAGATGAATCAAATTCGATTGAACCTTTACTAGAAACTATTATTAAACAAGTAGAACCTTATAAAGGTAGTGAATCTGATAATTTACAATTACAAATATCTTCCCTTGATTACGATTCATTTATTGGAAGACTTGGAATAGGAAGAGTCACTAAAGGTGTTATTAAAACTGGTGAAACAGTATCATTAGTTAAAAACGATGGTAAGATTGAAACATTTAGAATTAGTAAAATGTATGTTTATGAAGGAATTAAAAGGAAAGAAGCTAATAGTGCTCAATATGGAGATATAGTTGTTATATCTGGTTGTCCTGATATTTCTATTGGAGACACAATATGTACTAAAGATGTTATTGATCCACTTCCAAGTATTGAAATAGAAAAACCTACAATGTCACTAAATGTACTTGTTAACACTTCTCCTTTTGCGGGTAAAAGTGGTAAATATGTAACGAGTAGACATTTAAGAGATAGATTAATGGCTGAATTAGAAAGAAATGTCGGACTTGAAGTAGAGGAATTACCTACTGGAGATGGTTATAAAGTATCTGGTAGAGGTGAATTACATTTATCAATTTTACTTGAAAATATGAGAAGAGAAGGCTATGAAATGGGTGTTTCTAGACCTGAAGTAATATTTAAAGAAGAAAATGGGCAAAAACTTGAACCATTTGAAAGAGTAATTATAAGTTTACCAGATGAATTTTCTGGAACTATTATAAATGATATGAATGAAAGAAAAGCTACTCTTGAGAGTATAATCCCTGAAGCAGATGGATTTACTAGACTAGAATTCTTGGCACCTACTAGAGGTTTAATAGGATATAGAAACTCATTTATTACTAATACAAAGGGTATGGGTATTATGGTTAAAAGTTTTGATTCTTATAAACCTTATGCTGGAGCTTTAGCTAAACGTAAAAATGGAGTGCTTGTTTCTATGGAAAATGGTAATACTTTTGCGTATTCTTTGTGGAATTTATCAGATAGAGGTATAATGATAGTAAATCCTGCTACTTCTGTATATAAAGGTATGATTATAGGTATACATAATAGAGATAATGATTTGGATGTAAATCCTTGTAAGAATAAAGAAATGAGTAATACAAGAAGTTCTGGAGCTGATGAAGCTTTAACACTTACTACTCCTAAGACATTTACTTTAGAAGAAGCACTAGAATTCATTGAAGAAGATGAACTTGTAGAAATCACTCCGGATGATTTACGTCTTAGAAAAAAAATACTAGACTCTAAAGAAAGATTTAGATATTATAATAAATAGAAGATATGAAAAGAAAATGGTTAAATGAAATAATTATTTTAGGTATAACTATAGTAATTCTATTCTTTATTTTAAAGGATAATTTTTCATCTACCATAAAAATAATGGGAAGTATAAATTTATTCTATTTTATATTAGCTATTTTGATGTATGCTGGGGTTTTTACTGTTGAAGCATATATTATGTTTCTGTTAATAAAAGAATATAAAAAGAACTATAATTTTAAAGATTCATTTAAACTGTCTTTAATGACTAAGTTTTTTAACGGGATAACACCTTTTTCTTCTGGAGGAAGACCTTTGCAAGTTTTTGAACTTAAAAAAACGGGTGTTAGAATGGTTGATGGAACTAATGTAATAGTTCAAGATTTTGTTATATTTCAAATATCTCTAATAATTTATTCAATATTTGCATTTATAATTAATGCAATATTTAAAATTTTCCCAACTGATGGATTTTTATTTAGTATGACAGTATTAGGATTTATAATAAATACAGTTATATTAATTGTCGCTTTGATATTTAGTATAAGTAAAAGTTTAAACAAAAGAATAATTGATTTTTTTATAAATTCTCTTTATAAAATAAAGCTTATTAAAGATAAAGAAAATGCTCATGAAAAGTGTAGTAAACTATGTGATGAATACTACAATGCATTTAAAGATTTTAAACACAAGAAAGATTTAATTTTAAAGTGTATAATAATGGAATTAATTGCTATTACATTATTTTATTTAGTGATTGTAGTTGTATTTTTAGCTTTAAATGTTAAAACAACTCATATATTATCATTGGTAATAGCATCTAACTTTATATATTTAACAGGTTGTTATGTACCAATACCTGGTGGATCTGGTGGTATTGAGTATGCATTTATACATTATCTTGAAACATTTGTAACAACTTCAGGTGTATTATCTTCAGCGTTAATTATATGGAGATTTGCAACTTATTATTTACCTACACTAGTTGGTGGAATAGTATTTAATATAAATAGAAAGAAAAACCAATAAATTAAGGAAGTGATTATATGAAAAGAAAAATATTAATAGGTGGTGCTTGGCCTTATGCGAATTATTTACTTCACATTGGACATCTAGCTGCATTATTACCAGGTGATGTAATTGCTAGATACTATAGAAAGTGTGGAGATGAAGTAATATATGTATCTGGTTCTGATATGCATGGAACTCCTATAACTGAAAGAGCTAAGAAGGAAGGTAAAACTCCTTTAGAAATATCTAGTTTTTATCATAATGAGGATGTAAATACCTTTAATTTATATAATTTTTCTTATGACTTATATACTAATACTGAAGATGAATTTCATAAAGAAAATGTAAAAAGAATAGTAAAATTATTGAATGATAATGGCTATATTTATGAAAAGGAAGAATTACAAGATTATTGTGAAAATTGTAAATGTTTCTTATCAGATAGAGAAATAGTTGGTACTTGTCCTCACTGTGGTTCTAAATGTGATGGTGATCAATGTGATAATTGTTTATCTTCCTTAGAAACAAGTGAAGTACTAGATAAACGTTGCAAAACTTGTGAAAAAGAACCATCTTTAAAACCTAATAAACATTTATATTTTAAATTATCTAGTTTTCAAAATAATATAAAGTCTTTAGTTGACAAAGGAAAAGATAATTGGAGACGCCAAGCTGTAGGTGAAACTTATAAGTTTTTGGAAATGGGTTTAATTGATAGAGCGATAACAAGACAACTTAATTGGGGAGTAGAAGTCCCAATTGGTGGATATGAAGATAAAAGAATCTATGTTTGGTTTGAAGCAGTTTTAGGTTATCTAAGTGCTTGTGAAGAGGTGTGTAATAAAAAAGGAATTAATTTTGAAAAATTTATTACTGATAAAAATTTAACATCATATTATGTCCATGGAAAAGATAATATCCCATTCCATACAGTTATTTACCCTTCACTTTTATTAGCGATGAAAAAAAGTTATAATTTACCAAACAATATTATCAGCAGTGGTTATGTAAATATAAATAGTGAAAAAATGAGCAAAAGTAAAGGCAATTTAATGACAGCAAATGAGCTTGCTGAAACTTATGATTCAGATAGTGTTAGATATTATTTGATTGCAAATGGCCCTGAGAAAAAAGATGTTAATTTTAGCTTAGAAGATTATGCAACTATACATAATAAATTTTTAGTTGGAGTTCTTGGTAATTTTGTTAATAGAAATTTATCATTTATTAAGAAAAAATTTGATAGTATAGTAAAAGAAGGAAAAATTGATTCAAGTATAATCAATTTAACTAAAGAAACATATGCTAAAGTTGGTAAATTAATTGAAATTGGGGAACTTAGAAATGCTATTGAAATTGTTATGGATTATGTTACATCAGGAAATAAATATTATGATGAAAATGAGCCTTGGAATTTAGCTAAGAATGATATAGACAAATTCAATGATGTGACGTACACTTGTGTTTACATGATGGCTAATATTGCTAATTTAATAGAACCTTTTATGCCTAAAACATCTAAGAAGATTAGTGATTTATTAAAAACAAATAATAAGACATTTGAAGAAGTAACAATATCTGGAGATATTGTGATAGGAGATTTACCACTTTTATTTAATAGAATAGAACAGTAAAAAGAAAAGAGTTGCTTATGCAACTCTTTAATTATCTTTTAAAAATTCTGATATATCAGTGTTTAGTACTTCGGCAATTAAAGCTAAAGTTTCAATAGATATGGTGGCATCTACATTTTCGGCTTCTAAATTTTTCAAATAGCCATGTGATAAATTACACATTTTAGACAGTTTTAAAGAAGTTAAATTCTTTTCTTTCCTTATTCTTTTAATATTTTGTCCAATAATACAGTAGATATTTCTTTTTCTTTTCATATCTTCCACCATCTTAATTTTCTCACAAAAAGAGGGCGCTAAAAGTCACCAAGTATGTGACATATTATATTAAATAAAAGCCATTTAATGGTAAGGTTTACAACTAATAAACCTCTTGCTTTTTTTATATAAAAATATTAAAAAATGTAGTATAATACTTTTGGAGGTAAATTATGGAATTAAAAGGTAGTAAAACAGAAGCAAACTTAATGACTGCTTTCGCTGGTGAATCACAAGCAAGGAATAAGTATGATTACTATGCTAGTAAAGCTAAAAAAGATGGTTATGAGCAAATTGCTGCTATTTTTGAAGAAACTGCAAGAAATGAAAAAGAACATGCTAAGTTATGGTTTAAACAATTGCATGGAGGCAGTGTTCCTTCAACTGAAGAGAATTTAGTTGATGCTGCTAACGGAGAAAATTTTGAATGGACTAGCATGTATAAAGAATTTGCTGAAACTGCTAGAGAAGAAGGGTTTGATGAAATAGCAAAACTTTTTGAAGGAGTTGGAGCTATTGAAAAAGAACATGAAGAAAGATATTTAACTCTTTTAGGTAAAGTTAAGAATAATTTAGTATTTACTAGTGAAGAAGAAACTATTTGGGTATGTAGAAATTGCGGACATGTTTATAGAGGAAAAGAAGCTTTAGAAGTATGCCCTGTATGTAAACATCCAAAATCTTTCATGGAAAGAAAAGCATTAAATTATTAATATAAAATAAAAAAGATATCTTCAGATATCTTTTTTATTTGTGTTGTTGAACACATTTGCGAATATTTATCCCTTTCGGGACAAAAATAATATAACATAAAATTTAAAAATAGTAAATATAAAAATATTAAAATTGACTTTTAAATTTAATTAAAATAAAAAAACTCACTAATGTGAGTAATTTTTAAATGGCGCCTGATGCAGGACTCGAACCTGCGACCCACTGGTTAACAGCCAGTTGCTCTACCGACTGAGCTAATCAGGCACTTGCAAATAGTATTATAGTAAAAGTACTACCGATTGTCAACAATTTAATAAAATATTTTTTAAAATATAATTTTATGCTATAATAATTATGATATAAATAAAGAGGGATTTTTATGGAAGAAAAATTGGAAGTTTTTGAAGAAAATAATAATTATATAAAATCAAATAGACCTAGCATATTAGATACATATGGTGAAAATTTACTTAATAAAGAATATGTTACAAATCCTGCGATTGGAAGAGATAGAGAAATAGAAGAAACTATTCTAATTTTACTGACTCCTGAAAAAAGTGCTCTATTAGTTGGTAAACCCGGTATAGGTAAAACAGCGCTAGTTGAAGGACTTGCATATAGAATGCAGCAAGGTCAAATTCCAGAAGCATTAAAAGGTTATCAATTAATTAAAATAAATATTCCTAGTTTACTTGGTACAACAAATGTTGATGGAAACATGGAAAATAGATTGGAATTGTTAGTTCAAGAACTTAAAGAAAAAGAGAATATAATATTATTTATAGATGAAGTACATTTATTAGTTAGTAGAAATACAACAAATTTAAATGTTGACTTTGCTAATATGTTAAAACCTGGTCTTGATAGAGGTACTATTAAGATGATTGGAGCAACAACTACTGAAGAATATGAACAATACATATTAAGAGATAGGGCATTTTTAAGAAGATTTTTAAGAGTTGATATTCAAGAACCTACTATAGATGAAACTGTTCAAATATTGATGGGGACTTATCCTAAATTTGAAAAGAAAACCGGAGTTAAAATTCCTTATACAGATTTTATTAAGGAAAAATTATTTAGATTTATTGTTAATTTAACAGATGAATATAAAAGAGTTTATGAAATTGGTAATCGATACCCTGATATAGCTTTAACACTTTTGACAAATGCATTCTCTATGGCTTTATTTGAAAATTCTAAAGAATTAAGATTAAAGCATTTCTATAAAGCAATATGTAGAACTAAATCAGTTTATGAAGACTCTAAAGAAAAAGAACTTGTGAATTTTAGAGAACAATTTAAAGATTTAATATTAGAGGAAAATCTTGATCTAAATGATAAATAAAAAATTTTTCAAAATTTGTATATATTTAAATTTTGAAAATATTATGAATGCTTAAAAAATAATTTTGCTTATAAACAAAATTATTTTTTTATTTTTTAAATACTTATTTTACCGATTTGCATACCTTTTTTTAATTTGATAATATGCTTTTAAGAGGTGCGAATATGAAAATAATTGAAGTTAATAATTTAACTAAAAAAGTTGGAAAAAAGAATTTATTAAATGATGTTTCATTTAATTTAGAAGAAGGGGAAATATTAGGTGTTGTTGGAAAAAATGGAAGTGGAAAAACCACACTTTTAAAATCAATTGTTGGGTTGATACATCCCACTAGTGGTGATATTAAAATTAATGGTTTTGATTTAAAAAAAGATTATGAAAAAGCAATTAAAGATGTAGGATGCATGATAGAAGTTCCTGTGATGTATGATTATTTATCTGGTAAAGATAATTTAGAAATCTATAGAATAATGTTTAGAGGAATACCCAAAAGCAGAGTTGATGAGATTATCAAGCTAATATCATTAGAAGGTAGTGAATATAAAAAATTGAAAATATATTCTCTAGGAATGAAGGAAAGATTAGGAATAGGGGTATCCTTATTAAATAGACCTAAACTATTAATATTAGATGAACCAACCAATGGACTAGATCCAGTAGGTATAAAAGATTTAAGGAATTTCATTAAGTCATTAAATGGAGTATCAGTAATAATTACATCACATATGCTCAGTGAGATAGAGAATATGTGTGATAAAGTAATGTTTATTGATGCTGGAAATTTAATATGTATTAAAGAAGTAAATCATAATAAAAAGAAGTATAAGTTTTATGTAGATAATATTCCTTTAACTAAAAAGATTTTATATCCATATAAGACAAATAGAGAATTAGAAATAGAAGCAACTAATGAAGAGTATTTGTTGATAAGTGAAGAATTAATTAAGAATAATATTAAAATATTTAAAGTTTCAGAAAGTAGTAGTTTGGAAAGTGATTTCTTATCATTAATAGGTGAAGATAATGATTAGATTAATTTATATTGAATTATTAAAGATATTTAAAAAGACTAGTTTTAAAATACTATTATTTATTATATTAATTTCTTCATTTTTAACTTGTTATATATCTTATAGAAAAGTAAATGATAAATATATTCAATATCCTATAACTGAAATAAATGAAAAATATATTAATTTAACAAATAATTATAATAAAATTGCTGGTAATTTAAACAAAATTAATAGTGAGTCAAATATCAAACTAAATAAAATAATGGATAATGGAGTAACTTTATTAATTTTTAGTTCTATTATAATGATTATTATTTCTTCCTCAATTTTAGGAAATGAAATTAATAAAAAGAGTATAAAAGAGCTATTAACAAAGCCTTATAAAAGATCAAAAATACTTATTTCTAAGTATTTAACAATATATGTAATAATTTTTTTATTAACATTATTAATATTTATTAGTTATACATTATTTACTTATATATTAACTAAAATAAACATATTTACTTTAAAGGACTATATGCTTCTTAATAGTAATATAATAAGTGTTTTATATTTTGTTAAGTATTTAGTTGAATATTTAATTAATTCTATTCCTATATATTTTTTATCAACCCTAACATTGTTTTTAACAACATTTATTAAGAACCAAAAAGTAATAATTCCAATTAATAGTGTACTATTTATTATGAGTCCAGTTATATTTAATTTCTTTTTAAATATTAAATTTAAATATATTATTTATACATTTATACCTTATTTAGACTTTAGTGTATTTAAAGATATATACTCGATATATTTGTTAAATATTGAGTATAATATGAATTTTAACATGATGACAGGAATAATAATGTTATTTATATACAGTTTATTATTTATTGTAATAAGTTTATATGTATTTAATAAAAAAGATTTCTATTAATAAAAAAAGAAACATTAGTTTCTTTTTATTTTAAAAAACCTTCTAATATCTTTTCTTCAGCTTCAGTTTCTGTTAAGCCTAGTGACATTAGTTTTGTTATTTGATCTGTTGCGATTTTTCCGATTACTGCTTCGTGAGATATTTCTGCTTCTTTTGAGTTAGCTACTATTGCTGGAATAGAAGTTACTCTTGATTTTTCCATTACAATTGCATCGCATGAAACATGTGCAAAGCATTTATTATTTCCTTCAACATTTGATTTAAAAGTTTGCATAGAATCTTTTCTAGCTACTGATTTTGAAGAAACATCTGCGTTAGTATTCTTGCCTTCCATTTTAATATCGAAGTTAGTTTCTATTTCTTCTTTATTATCAGACATTAATGTTTCTTTTATTTTTAATGTTGAATCATCATTTAAAACAGCGTTTGTTTTTCTTATTGCTTTATCAATACCACTTATTTGAGCAGTTTCCATAGTCATAGAAGAGCTCTTTCCTAAATCAATAATTGTATCTGTATTAATAAATTTATTATTATCATATAAACCATCTGCGTAATGTTTTTCTATATATCTAACATTAGCGCCTGACTCGATATGAAAAGTATGTATTCCATTATGTGCAGAACCTGTTTCACATTCGTTATGTATTCCACAACCTGCGACAATTGTTACATCTGCGTTTTTGCCAACATAGAAATCATTATAAACAGTCTCTTCATAGTTAGTAGTTGTTATAATAACTGGTATATGAACATATTCTTCTTTTGTTCCTTCTTTAATAATTATATCAATTCCTGGTTTATCTTTTTTAGTTTTAATTTTTATATTATCGGTTTCACTTCTACTAATAGATTCGCCATTCTTACGAATATTATGTGCAACTCCTGTTTCAATTTTATAATCACTTATTTTTTCTAATAACTCATTATCCATTATTTTACCTCTTTAAAAGAATTAAGTTTTCTTAAAACTTTTCTTTTTTTATCATGATATTTTATATTACCATTATCTAAAACTAATATTTCATCAGCGATATCTAGTATCTTTTGTTGGTGTGAAACTATTATCATGCTTAAATTATTTTTGGATTTTATATTTTTAATAGTATTTACCAAACTATCAAAACTCCATAAATCTATACCAGCTTCTGGTTCATCCAACATCAAATATTTACCTTTCTTAATAAGAGCGGTAGCAAGTTCTATTCTTTTAAGTTCACCGCCTGATAAAGATGAATCAACTTCTCTATCGATATATTCTCTTGGACATAGTCCAACTCCACCAAGTGCTTCCTTCATATCTATATATGTTGGATACTTTTTATTTGCCATTAAAAGAAGATCAAAAACTGTAATGCCTTTAAAAGTTATTGGTGTTTGGAATGTAAAAGTGAGTCCTAAGTCAGCTCTTTCATTTATTTTTAGTTTAGTAATATCTTTACCATCTAGTAATATTTTCCCGCTTGTTGGTTTTAAAATACCCATTATTATTTTAAGTAAAGTGGATTTTCCACTCCCATTATGTCCGGTTATAACTAAAACTTTATTGGTGTCAATACTCAAATTTATTTTATTAAGAATTGTTTTACCTTTTATTTTATATTCAATGTCTATTAATTCTAACATAATATCACCTTTTTTCAGTAATATTATACCTCATTTTTACTAATAATAAAGAAAAAAATATTAAAGATTAACTTTAATATTTTTTACGAAGTGATTATTTTTTTAGCATTTCTTTATATTCATCATGAAGTTCTTTAAATCTATTAAAATGTACTACTTCTCTTTGTCTTAAAAAACTAAGTGGTGCAAGTATATCTTCATCATCAGTAAGATCCATTAAGTTTTCATAAGTCGCTCTAGCTTTTTCTTCAGCAGCCATATCTTCTTGAAGATCAACTATTGGGTCTCCTGTAGACTGAATATAAGCGGATGTGTAAGGAACCCCGTTTTGATCTGCAGGAAATATTCCCTTTTTATGTGATACATACCATCCGGCAAGATCATTTTTCTTTAGTTCATCAATTGAAGCACCTCTTAATAGTTGTTCGATCATTGTACTAATCATTTCAACGTGTCCTAATTCTTCGGTACCAATATCTGACAATAGTGCCTTTCCTTTGTCATCTGGCATAGTAAATCTTTGACACAAATATCTAAGAGATGCACTAAGTTCACCATCAGGTCCACCTAATTGAGCAAGTAAGTTTTTAGCCATTTTTATATCTTTTTTCTTTATGTTAATAGGATACTCTAACATTTTTTCATATTTAAACATAAGTATTACCTCCCATATTATCCCAAGGCCATGGGCTATTTACCCAGTCAAAATAATTTTTGTTAGAATCTGTAGCGCATAAAGATGAATATTCTTTATTGTACATTTCTTTGTGACGTTTTAATTCTTCAGAATAGTTTTTAAATGTTTCTAAAGTACTTTTATCATCAGGATGCAAATCAAGATATAAATTTAAATCTTTTAAAGCAAATGTTAACTCTTGAATTGATAATAATAATTCTTCTCTTTTTCCCCTAACAACTACTTTGTATACATAATTTTTATAAGGATTATATAAATTTTTAAACATATTTCCTTTATTTAATCCTTCACTAGGAGTAAATAAATTATTATTTCTATATGATACTGTATTAAATGTTGGATTAGTTAGATTTATCTCATTATACATATCATATTTCTTTGAATTGTTAATATTAAAATAATCTTTATTTATTTCATTATTGTATTCAAAGTAATTGTTATTTTCATCATAATACATAATACCCTCCTAGACTAATATATGAGTCATTTAAAAGTAGGTATAGTTATATGTCTAATTTAAAAAGTGTAAAATGTGTAAAAAAGTATTGTAATAAAATATAAGCATTGATACAATGAAATTAAGGTGATAGAAAAAATGTACAAAATAACAAGCAATTCAGAAGAAGATACAATTGAGTTAGCGGAGAATATTGAATCAGAGAGATTTCCTAATATGGTAATATGTTTAGAAGGAGACCTTGGAAGTGGTAAAACTTTATTTACTAAAGGTTTTGCATCTTCAATGGGTATAAAAGAAAATGTTACTTCTCCAACTTTTAATATAATAAAAGAATACACTGGTGAAGATAATAGTAGATTATATCATATGGATGTTTATAGAATAAATGATGTTAAAGAAGATTTGGGACTAACAGATTATTTCAAAAAAAGAGGAGTTACTATTATAGAATGGGCTGATATGATACCGGATTTACTTCCTAAAAATAGACTTGAAATTAGAATTAAAATGATAGATGAAAACACGAGAGTATTTTTAATAACACCATATGGAGAAAAATATGTAGATTTATGTGAAAGAGTTCTTTAAAACTCTTTTTTATTTTGATTTTTAATATTTGATATGGTATAGTATGTTATTAATGAGGAGATAACATGAAAATTAGAATACCTAGAAGATTAACTTCATTAATATTAGCAGGTACTTTATGTACTGGTTTTGCTTGTGCAAAAGATAGCGAAGAAAAACCTAAAGAAAATGTAGAAAATGATGAAGTGATAGAGTTTACTGAAGATAAAGTAGATAATTCCCAAGAACTAATTATTGTTGAAACACCAGAGCCAATTGATAATGAAGAAGTAAAAAATATTGAAGAAAACAAAGAGAACACTGAAGAATATCAAGAAGAATTGACGCAAGAAATACTTGAAAACATAGAGTTATCATATTATGTGACCGCTAAAGAAAATGTTAACATTAGATCAAAAGCTAATAAAGGATCTGAAAAATTAGGTATGTTATTTAAAGGCCAATCCTTAAAATTGATTGAAGATAAAGGTGATTGGGTTAAAGTAGAATATGATGGTAAAAGTGCTTATATAAGTAAAGATTATTTAGAACTTGTCGAATCTTATTACTATCCAACTAATGAAGATATACCTGTTATGGATTCTGATAAAGATGCTCATTATTATTTAAGGACTATTCCTTTTGTAGAAGTAACTGCTAAAGTCAATATTAGAGAAGAAGCAAACACTGAATGTAATATACTAGCCCAGCTTTCTAAAGGAGATAAACTACCTTTTATAAGTGATTCAATTGATGATTGGTATGAAGTAGAATATGATGGTAAAAAAGCATATGTTTATGCAGAATACGCTAATGTAACTTATGACATTGCAACAGAAGTCTCTGATATAGTGTTTATGATAAGTAGAACTCCATTATATGATATAGATTCATTTAAAGAAATAGAGAAGATTCCAAAAAGAGAACTTGCTGAAGTATATGCCGAAGATGATGAATACTATCTAGTTAAATATAATGGAACATCTGGATTTGTAAAAAAGAAACATACTCAATCTTTAGGGGATAACTATGTAGTTATAGATATCTCTGATCAAAATTTAAAAGTATATGTAGATGATAAAGTGATAATAGATACACCAATAGTTAGTGGTAAGGATTCAACACCTACATATTGTGGTATATTTGATGTTTATAAAAAAGAAAGAAATGTTTATTGGCCGGAGTTTGATGTAACTGTTAAGTATGGTTTGGCATTCAATAGAGGTGAATGGATGCATGATGCTAGCTGGAGAAAGAAATTTGGTGGAGATATATATCACGAAGATGGATCTCATGGATGTGTAAATATTCCTAAAAATGTTATGCCAGATGTTTATGAAAATGTAGAAATAGGAACTCCAGTTTTAGTAAAGAAATAAAAAGACATTAGTCTTTTTTATTTTTGCTTATTATGATATAATATGGGCGAAAAAGGTGATGTTATGAATACTTTATTTATAGATACTCATGATGAATTAATAACTGTTTCATTTGTTTTAGGTAATAATACTTTTACTAAAGAAGTATTAAGTGAATCTCATTCAACACACTTACTTCCTTTAATTGATGAAATGTTAAAAGAAAGAAATACTAAACTTAATGATTTTAATAGAATAGTTGTAGTAAATGGTCCAGGAAGTTTTACAGGTATTAGAATAGGGTTAACTGTTGCGAAAACTATTTCTTATTCTTTGAGTATTCCAATATATACTATTAGTAGTTTAAAAGCATATTTATTATCAAGTAATATTGATAACAAAATGTGTGTTATTGAAGACTCTAAAGGTTATTATATTGGAACAGACTCATTTGAAATATACACAGATTCATTAGATGATTATAAAAAATATAATATAGTTGAAAATAAATTAGATATATTGAAAATAATGGATTATATAAATACTTTAAAACCTGTCAATGTTCATGGTGTTAAAGCTAATTATATAAAAGTTATAGAGGCTTTAAAATGATTGAAGAGATTAAGTTAAATGAATTCGACACTAAATATTTTATTAAAGATGTTGGGTATGTAATTATAAGAAAACTCTATGAACATTTAGATATAACAGATGTGTTTATTAATGAAGATAAAAGAAGACAAGGGTATGCATATAAATTATTAAAATTTATTATTGATAATAATTTAAATTATAAAATAATGTTAGAAGTCAATGAAATAAATATACCTGCGATTAATTTATATAAAAAGTTAGGATTTAAAAAAATAAATGAAAGGGAAAATTATTATAAAGATAAGACTGCATTAATTATGGAATATAGTAAAGATATATATATTTTAGCAATTGAGTCAAGTTGTGATGAAACAAGTGTTAGCATTGTTAAGAACGGATGTGAAGATGTTTCTACTGTCATAAACTCTCAAATAGATATTCATAAGAATTATGGTGGAGTAGTACCAGAGATTGCCTCAAGAAAGCATATGGAAAATATAACTATAGTATTAGATGAGTGTTTATCAAAAGCTAATATGAAGTTTGAAGATATGGACGCTTTTGCATGTACTTATGCTCCAGGATTAACAGGCAGTTTATTAGTTGGCCTTGAATGTGCTAAAACATTATCATTGATTTATAATAAACCTTTTATTAAAGTTAACCACATGTTAGGGCATATCTCAGCCAATAAAATAAATAATACTTTAAAATATCCATTAATTTCTTTAATAGTGAGTGGAGGACATACTGATTTAATACTTATGAAAGATGAAAATACATCAAAGTATCTAGGAAGTACATTAGATGATGCAATTGGTGAATGTTATGATAAAGTTGCTAAAATATTAGGACTAGAATATCCTGGGGGACCTAATGTTGAAAAACTTGCTTTAAATGGTAAAAATACTTATAAAATGCCAGTAATATTAAATGATGAAAGCTATAATTTTAGTTTTAGCGGTATTAAAAGCCATGTTAATAATTTAGTTCATAATGAACATCAAAGAGGTAATGAAGTTAACAAAGAAGATTTATGTAGATCTTTTCAAGATGCAGTTACTGAACATTTGATTTCAAAAACTAAGAAAGCATTGATTGATTATAACGTAAAATATTTGCTAATAGCCGGTGGAGTAGCAAGTAATTCACATATTAGAGAAGAACTTTCTAAGATGTGTGAGGGCATTGGAGTAGAAATCCATGTACCTGATAAAAAGTATTGTACTGATAATGCTACTATGATAGGAGCTGCTGCCTATCCGTTATATTTAAAAAAAGAATTTGCAGCATTAGATACAAATGCTAAAAGTAATGAAAATATTTAGTAAATTAGAGATTGAAATAGTCTCTTTTTTATTATATAATTTATTTATAGTAGAAAAGAGTAAAGAATATGAAAAAATTATTAGAGGCAATAAAAGAAAACAAAGCTTATATTTTTCCATGGGTTATATTAGCTACTTTAACAGTTATTATGGCATTTGGTTTAACATATGCCTATTTTGACTTTGTTGTTGATTCAGAATCAGAATCATCAATGAAAGTAACTGCAACTGATTTACATGTTGACATTACTAATCCAGTTGTTAATTTAAACACTTTAATACCTATATATGATGATTATAAAGATACACAAGCTAATACATTTACTTTTTCAATGTCTAATACTAGTAGAAAATTAAATGGTTGTGTTGATTTATACTTAACTTTTAATAGTATATCAGAAGGTCTTAAGTCTGAGAATATAAAATGGGAATTAATAAATACAACCACTGGGGTAATTACAAGTGGAGATTTTTCTGATATCAAAGATAATAGAATATTACTTAAAGAGAACGTAGATATAGGACTTAGTACAACATATGATTATAAATTATTAATATGGTACAGTTTTTCAGTAACTGAAAATCAAACACCTGTAACTGGTAATATGAGTGCTAAATTGACTTCAATTGCATATGGTGGTGCTTGTGCCACAAATCAAGTAACAACATATACTGCTTCTAGTAGTTCATCATCAAATACTTTTACAGCTCCTAAAGAAGGATATTATAGAATTGAAGTTGATAAACCATATGGTAGTGGAACTATTATTAATCGTAAAGTTAGGCAAATTTCTGGCGAAATCTTTTTAGCTAAAAATGAAAAATTATATATTACAATGAGCACTACTGTAGCAACTCCAACAAATATAATGTGCTATATTAACGAAAACACTGGATTATGTGATGCATCGTCTGGGCAAAACGCTGATAATTCAAGAATAATGTATGCTTCTAGTACGTCATCATTTATAAGCGGTTATGCAGGTGTGAATGCGCCAGTATATGTTAATAGTAATATTGATTTATCCAACAATACATTGCATCCAACCGGAAAATTTTTCTTAAATGGTAATACAAATATTAAATCCGGTTTGCTTGGAACAGTAAAAACTGTAATAACATATCTTGGAAAGTATGAGGATAGAACAAATACAGCTCTTAATAATGTAAGATATATAAAAGATTGCGTTAACGGGAACACAGTTGATTCAACAAATGCTTGGGTAGAAATACAAGCAATAAAAAATGGTGTTAACATTGCTTATAATAAAACTGTAACTGGAACATCAGCACAATATAGTTCAACATTATCTTATTCGAAAATAGTTGATGGAAGAATAGATAATTTTGGGACTGATTATGGTTATGGTAGATCCACTTCTGCTGGAAACCAATGTGTAACAGTAGATCTTGGTAGATCATATGATTTAGATGAAATAGCTGTATGGCATTATTATTCAGATGGTAGAACATATAATAATAATATAACGTCAGTATCAAGTAATAATAGTTCATGGACAGAAGTAATAAATAAAACTGCTGCTGAATCTGAAAATGGCAAAAGAGTTAATGCGTATGCTTCTAAACAAAGTATATCTCCTACAACTATAATAAGAACAAATGCTGTAGGAGGTACGCTTAGTGAATTAACTGTAGGCGATATTGTGACAGTGTCAATTGGAAGTGCAGTTAAAGAGGATTTTTACATAATAAGCACAGATGAAGATGAAACAGCATTACTCGCTAAATATAACTTATATGTGGGTAATGTTTATAGTGATAATGGAACCACGTTAGTAAAAAAATTAACGCCATCAGATCCTGGATATGGAATGCAAAGTAGTGAAGCAAAGGGACAGAACTCTTCTGGAGTGACAGTTGCAACGGTGCCATTTTCAAAAACAAACTATTGGCATGATTCAAGCAGTAATGATGCTTATGAAGATTACGGAACATATACTAATTGTGAAAATAATATATATGATTCTAACTTTTCATTTACAGATGATTGGACTGATAATGAATATAGCGCTGCATACTATATAGAAAGATATGTTAAGTCATTAGGAATAGACGGATACGGAAGAATGTTAACATACGGAGAGCGCATAGTCTTAAATAGTTCAATACCTTCTAATGGAAGTTCATATTGGATGAGTACTGCTTATAATTCTTCTACTGTATATGGTGTAACGTATATTAATAGCCTTTCAAATCTTAGTTATAGTAATAGCTCTGTTCGGGGTGTTCGTCCAGTTATAGTAGTTCCTACTAGTGATGTTAAAACATCGACGTACAACATTTCAAACTAGAATTAAGTTAGTAATAAAAAATACTATTTAAAAATAGTATTTTTTATTATATCCAAATCCACATAACCATTTATACCATCTACTTTACCAGTACTTGATACTTGCCACATAATATATTCTTCTTCAAAATCGTTGTTATCTGTATAATATGCAAGCCACGTTGGATAGTTTGGTGTATCCCATACCTGTTCCATATATCTAGCGCTTCCATAATTCATTGCTTTATAACCGTTTTTTTCTATTTCTTTCATGAATGAGTTTGCTATATCATTTAAATCATTAAAGTTTATTTTATAATTCATGAAATCTGACCAATCTTCCCAGTCAAATGCGATTGGTAGATCAAGTTTTTCACCATTTAATTCATTTATTATCCATTTTGCTTGATTAATAGCTTCATTGATATCCTTAGCATAACTATAATAATATAATCCTACTTTTATACCAGCATTTTTGGCATTTTTAAGATTTTCTTTAAATCTTTTATCATAAGTACTTGTATTTCTTGAACCGTATCCAATTCTTATCATTGTGGCATCCACGCCAGAAGATTTAACTTTATTCCAGTCAATAGATCCTTGCCAAGAAGATACATCTATTCCAATAGTGGTATCTTTTGTTTTATATTTATCTATAAAATCTTTTAAATAATAATAAGTTGGATTACTACTAACTATTTTATCTTTTACTACTACAATAGTATCTTTATAGGTAGTATTTCCATGCGTATCAGTTGCTTTTATTTTTACTGGATATTCACCTAATTTGTTAATATCATAAGTACCTTCAATTTCGCATTTCATTTCTCTATCATAGTTATCACCACATACAACCTTATCTATTAGATTAAATTTTTTATCATTTTTTTCAACTGAGTATTTATTAGAGGCGAATATAATCGGTGGAGTAGTATCATTTATAGAAATATTAAATTTATATGTTGATATGTCATTATTTGAATCTTTATATTTGATTGATATTTCTTTTTCTCCTAATTCTTTAGTATCTATTTGATAATCATCATCAATAATTATTCCATTTTCTATATTTATTAAATCATATAGGTTAACTTTTTCATAATATTCGAGTGAATCTTTATTTATATTAATGTTTGTTATAAGAACAACTTCTTTATCTTTAGAAGAACATCCAAATAAAAATAATATGGAGAGTATTAAAAATATTTTTTTCATATAATCACCATATTATTTATAACATAAATATAATTAAATTTCTATTGTTTTAAGAATTTCTTTTTATCAATTATTCTTGATACTAACATACTAGAAGCAGTATCTCCTGTAACATTTAATACAGTAGCTGGAGCATCAATTATAGTAGCGATTATTGTAAGTATTGGTAAAGCATATATTGGAAATCCTAAGAGAGTTATTATTAGCATTTCTGAAATTGTTCCTCCACCAATTGGAACAGCTGTTACTAGTAGGGTAGCAAGTAATGCAACTGCTAATATCTTTATAAAAGCTATATCTGAATTAAATAAATTTACTAAAAACATTATTTTAAATACACTACCAATAATTGAACCATCTTTATGAAAGTTTGTTCCTAGTGGTATTACAGTATTGGCTATATCGTCAGACACACCTATTTTTTTAGAACACTCTGCATTTACTGGAATAGAAGCAGCAGACGAACAAGTTGATAATGCTGTAATTGTAGCTGGAAATATATTCTTCCAATAATTAGTTATTCCCTTTTTACCACCAGCAATGAATGCATATAACGAATAAACAACTAAGTAAACAATTATTGAAATTATCAAATATATGATAAATGTTTTACCATAACCTAAAGCTATTTCGTTACCATATGTTCCAACTAAAGTTGCAAAGTAGCAACCAAGTCCAATAGGAGCATAATACATTATAAGTTTTATTAACTTTTGTATTACTTCATTTGCGCTTTCTAATACTTCTAACAATTTAGCACCTTTTTCTTTAGATAAATTCAAGGATAACCCAAATAATACAGAGAATAGTATTAGAGCAATCATGTTCTCTTTAGTTAATAGTTTTGAAAAATCATTAACACTTATTGTATTAACAGTTCTTTCTAAATAATTTGTAGATTCTGTTTCAGTAGTTTCTTCTGTTACTTCAAGTGATTCTTTTATGTATTCACCATTTTTAGTATCTACAAGTTTAATATTTCTAGTTGAGAATATACCGATTAAAACACTAATTAATGATGTAATTATAAATACAATAATGGTTGTTAAAAGTATTTTTCCTATTCTTTTTGGTTCCTTCATTTTCCCAATAGATGTAGAGAGTGTTAAAAATATAAGGGGTACTATTATCATTAAGAGTAAGTTTAAAAATAGATCGCCAAATGGTTTTAAGAATGTAATTTTTTCTTTAAATATAACTCCTAAAACTCCTCCAATAATAATCGCCACTATCAATATAATTAATTGTCTATAATTTTTTAAAAACTTCTTCATAATCCTTCCTTTCTAATATAATTATATATATTTGTTTTAAAAAAAGTCTATATTTAGGTATCCACATAAAATCCACAAGAAGACTTGATTAGCAGTTCAATAAAATTAAAAATAAAATAATAAAAGAATTATTAGTTAATAATTTGTATACTATGACAAAACAAATAGATTTTAATATATAAATTTGATAAAATAGATATATGGAAAAGAATTACATAAAAATGAATGATAATAAGAATTATCTTTCACTTGGTAATGTATTTAGACTAATTAAAGAGATATCTAAAAATAAGAATACCGGAGTACAAAAAGAGATTTTTTGTAGTGTTTTTAATGTTGAAGATATAAATACAACAACTGTTAACAATTATGTAACTGGTTATAGACCAATTGGAGTATTATATAAAAAAATATATGTTGATTTAAAAGAAAAATATGTTGAAGATAAAGATGTATTTGTTGATATAGTTCTTTCTTTAATAAGTATATTAGATGATCATATATATGTTAAAAATGAAAACTCTTTAATATTTATAAATCATAATAAGAATTTAAAATTATTGTGTAAAGAATTATTAAAGATAGCTAATAATGATAAACATATTGAAAAAGAATTTATTAATAACATAAAAGCATTAATAGAAAGTAATAATTTATATGAAGCTATTATTGAATTCTTAATATATTCTGTTCTTGAGAATAACCAACCATTATATATACAAAATACTAAATTAAAAGTTAATAAATATGAATTAGAAGCATATATGAAAGTTAAACTATTAGAAGGAGTTAGTTATATTACTTCTATGCAAGAACTTGCTAAAAAGAATAATAGTTATGCGAATGCTGAACTTGGTTCTTTAGAATATAGTGGATTAGTTAGTGGGGTAGTAGATTATAAAAAAAGTTATGATTATTATGTAAAAGCTACAATATCTGATAACCCTAAAGCGTGTTGGATGGTAGCATATATGATTTTAACAGGCAAAATAGGAACATTAGAAACACACTATGATATAGCTTGGAGTTATTTAAATAGAGCCGTTTTCTTAGGAAGCGCAGCAGCACTTAATACGATGGGTATATGTTATAGAGATGGTCTTACTAAAGATAAAAAATCTGATATTAATAAAGCTAGAGAATATTTTAGACGTTCTAGTGAACTTGGTTATACTTATGCTTATAATAATTTAGGACTTATATGTGAAAAAGATGGTTTAATGGACGAAGCTTTAAAATACTATAAAATAAGTGCTGACTTAGGAGAATCTTGGGCTTTAAATAAAGTTGGAGAATACTATAGAAAAAAAGGAGATAAAAAAACTGCATATATTTATTATTTGAAATCTAGTGAAGCTCCATATACTGAAAGAAATTATCATAGTTATTATAATCTAGCTAGATATTATTATTTACTTGGTAAAGATTCTAGAAAAAAAGGTATAGAGTATTTAAAAATCGCTAGTGATCATGGTGTAAGAAAAGCGACAAGTTTATTAAAAAAAATATAATAAGTAGAAATTATGTTATATAATTATTTTATGGAGATGTATTTATGAAGAAGTGCGTTATTGTATATAATCCTAAAAGTGGTATAAAGAGTCCTTTTAGAAACATTAACAATTATGACCATATATTTAAAGAATATGGTTATAAAACCGAATTAATTGAAACAAAATGTAAGGGAGATGCCACAAAGATTGTTAAAAGGATATGGAAAGCAGATTTAGTTTTAGTGGCTGGTGGGGATGGAACTTTAAATGAAGCAATAGAGGGTAACTTAAAAAGAAGAAAACCACTTTTAATTGCTCAACTTCCGTTCGGAACTCAAAATGATGTTGCTCATATGTATGGCCTTACTAATAGTATATCAACTAATTTAGAGTTAATTTTAGATGGCGTGGAAAAAAATATTGATGTATGTCTTTTAAATAATAGACCATTTATTTATGTGGCTTGTATTGGTTCATATGTTGATATTGCTTATGCAACTCCTAGAAAGTTAAAAGAAAAATATGGAAGACTCGCATACATTCTTTATGGGATAAAAAAATTAAAAGAAACATTCCATCAATTTGAAATAGAATATGAAATAGATGGTATGAAATATAAGGGTGAATATTCATTTATATTCGTAACTAATAGTACTAGGGTTGCTGGTAGTTATATATATAATGATGTAAAACTTAATGATAGTATGTTTGAAGTATTAATGTGTAAGGTTGAAAACAAATTTGATATATTAAAAGCTCTTTATTACCTAAAGAGAAGAGACATGAATAATTTACCTAGTTTCTTTAAATACTATAAAACAGATAACTTTAATTTAAAATTTAAAGAAAAGCCATCTTGTTCTTGGTGTGTGGATGGTGACGAATTAAAGCACGATACAAATGAATTTAACTTTGGCGTTACTAACAGAATGACAATGTTAGTTCCTAAAAAGAACATAAAAAAATTATTTAATTAAAAAACTGCTAATTATTTAGCAGTTTTTTGTTTTCTAACATAGAATATTGTTCCTATTAATGATATGAATGAAATTATAGAACCAAGTATTAATCCTTTAGGAATATATTTAAATTCAATTATATGTTCACCTTCAGTTAAATCAAGTCCTATAAATGCTGTTAATAATTTATCATATTTAACTCTTTTTCCATCAACATATACTTTCCATCCATCATCATATGGAATAGATGTGAATAGTGTTGTTTTATCTTTTGTAACATTAACTTTACCTTTTATATAATTATCTTTTTCATAAGTAATTATTTCTAATTGATTTTTTCTCATTTCTTCTATCCAAGATTTATAAGCGTTAACATCCATTAAATAAATGAATAGTCTATCTTTATTAGTCTTTTCCTCATTGGTTACAAATCTCATCGCATATTTTTGTCCTTTTTTCAATAAATAAGCAGAGAAATTATTATAATATATATCATGTTCATCATTTATATACATAAAGTTACTAGTTGCATTATCATGATTTGGGTTAGGAAATACAAAGTAATCTTTATCGGGGATACCATCAAACATTACATATCCTCCAGTTTCTTTATCATAGTATATATATTTATCATCTTCTTTATAAGTTTCTATATATGAATAATAATCTTTTTTTACTACATTAAGTTCTTTATTTAAACTTTTATTTACTATTTCATTTGTATTTTCATAAGGGGCTTTCTCTTGTAAGATAATGTTTTTAAATTCGTTATTTACCATGAATCCTAAAGATAAGTATTCATTATTTTTATAAACTTTATATTTTAAATTATCATTGATATTTTCATAATAGTTTTCTATATTACCAGATACAAAATACTTAAATCCGAGTAATGAAGTATAAACTGGATTTAATGCATTAAATCTTGTTGAACATTCATCAGAAACAATGTACTTAGCGTAGTATTCTAAGAAATGCATTAAACTACCATTTCTAACAGAATCAAATACCATAAGACCGTTATAATTGTAAGTTCCTGGATTATTTATATTAGTCCAAGCTTGTGAATCTGATCTATAGAAGTTATTTTTTATAGGATCTATTTCTTCTATATAATTAAAAGAATTAGATATTTCATTAAATGTTTCATCATAAGTACTTGCTTTTTTAGCAAAACTTATTTCTTTAACCGCAAGTAATGTATTAGCACTAACTTCAAATATAAATATTACAGTTATTAGAAATGGTAGTAGTTTTATTTTATAACTAAACATATACTCTACAATACATATAATAGATAAAGCTAGGAATAGATATTTGGCAAAATCATTTTTATATATTTTTTCATAAAAAGCAGCCCCCATAATAATTAGTATCAATGATATTAGTATTACATAGAGTAGTTTGTTATTTATTATAATTGTTTCTTTATTGTTATATGCTTTATAAGCAGTAATAATAAGTAAGAATGAAAATACAAAACTATATCTATTTGGATACCAACAAGGTTTTTGAAAGAATTGCCACGCATAATCTAAAAAATTAAAACTAAAGCATAATAAGAAGAAACATATAAATATCAAAGTAGCGATTCTTTCTTTTTTAGAATACTTCTTATTAAAGAAGAATAGAATTGTGTAAACTAATACTAATAATGAACAATATATATTAGGAGCACCCTCTATTTGATCTCTGTTAGTGTAAGATGCAATAGACAATCTATAAAAAGATGATAAGAAATCCATACTCCATTTGTTATATACAGTATAATCATCCTTGTATAAATCAACTTTACCTCTCATTAATTCAAAGAATTCAGGAATTAATACAAAGGCACTCATAAGTCCACTTAGTAGAGAAGATATTATAAATTTTTTAATAATTCCTTTTCTTTTATTTTTATCAATTATTATATATTTATAAATAAAATATAATAAACTAAATATACATACCATTGAACCTATATAATAATTTGAAATAATAGATAGTGTTAAGAATATAATATATGTTTTAGAACTTTTACCCTCTATTAATTTATCAAGTCCTAATATAACTAAAGGAAGTAAAACAACTGTATCAAAGTACATGAAGTTATAAAAATATACTACATTATAAGCCATTAAAGCATAGGCAATACTAAATAATAGTCTTCCTTTGCTTAGTTTTTCTTTATTTCTTAAATATATAGACATTGTTAGTCCACATAATCCAATTCTTAAGAATATAATCAATTCATAGAATATCATTGTATTACTAGAATCAAAGAATATAGCTAATAGATTAGTTGGATTAAATAAATAATATATAGCAGTAGCATAGAAATTATATCCAAGTCCCCCTTTAAATGTATAAAATAAACTTTGTTTACCTTTTAATACATTCATTAGTATATTTGTAAATCCAGGGTATTGAGCTGATCCATCGTAAGCAACTATATATTTATCTCCAAAAGGATATATTTTTGAAAAAGCACAAGCAAGTAAAAATATAAACATAGGAATAATAAAAGATAATATTTCTATGTAATAATTTTTAAAAAACTTTTTTATCATAATACCTCACCACTATAAATAATTTTAACATATTAAATAAATAAAAAAAATATCATTTTCACCACTTGAAAATATTGTAGAATATTGCTATTATTTATAATGGAGGAGGAAACAAAATGGAAAATAACAGAGGACAAACAATATTTATGTCAGTTATAGGTGTTGCTACATTATTAGTTGCAATAGTAGGTGCTACATTTGCTTACTTCACAATTCAAGTAAGCGGTAATAATACTGCTTCAAGTATTACAATTACTACTGCTGATGTTGCTGGTGTAACATTTACTGATGGATCAGCTATTACAGTAGCAAATGCATATCCAGGTTATAGTAAATCAAAAACATTTACAGTTGCGAGTGCTGGAGGTAATGCAAGTTCATCAATCGACTATATAGTAGAACTTGTAACTTCAAATGCTGATTTACCTGCTGCATCAAGTACTGCAAATGAAGTTTACTATACAGTTGTTGGTTCAAAACCAAATGGAAGTACTGGTACAGTTTCACCATCAACTTCTACAACAGCAGATTTACCAAAGACTACTGGTAGAGTTGAAATTGCGTCAGGCACATTAAAAGGTAATGAAACTCATACTTATACATTTACTGTAGGTATTACTGAAAGAGGAGTAGCACAAGATGGTCTTCAAGGTAAGACATATGCCGGTGTTCTTCAAGTTTCATTAGCAGCAACAGAAGGTTACCGTACTTGGGATGAATCAACTAGTAACTGGAAAATTTATGGAAGCTAGAATATAAAAAATAAATGGGAGGAAACTAAATGGAAAGTAATAGAAAGCAAACAATATTCATGTCAGTTATAGGTGTTGCTACACTATTAGTTGCAGTAATTGGTGCTACATTTGCGTACTTCACAATTCAAGTAAGCGGTAATAATACAGCATCAAGTATAACAATTACTACTGCTAATGTTGCGGCCGTAACATTTACTGATGGACCAGCTATTACAGTAGCTAATGCATATCCAGGTTATACTAAATCAAAAACATTTACAGTAGCAACAACTGGTGGTGATGCAAGCTCAACTATAGGTTATAGAATTCAATTGGTAACTACTAATACTGCTTTATCAGCAGCGGCTACTAATTCAAAGGAATTTAACTATAGTTTAAGTGGTACTAAAACTGGCTCTGGTACAGTTGCACCTGCAGTAACTAAGGCTGATATGCCTAAAACTAATACAACAACAACAATAGGGAATGGTACATTAACAGGTAATGAAACTCATACCTATACATTTACTGTTGAACTTGCTGAAAGAGGAGCTGCACAAGATTATCTTCAAGGAAAAACTTTTGCTGCTATAATTCAAATTGAGTTAGCTACAACAGAAGGAAATCGTACTTGGGATGAATCAACTAGTAGTTGGAAAAAATATACAAACTAGTATTTAAAATATGATTATAAATTAATCATATTTTTTTTATATCAAAAAAATAAAAAAAGTTAAAAAAACATCTTGAAAAATATTTTATATGTTGGTATGATTATATCATAAAGGAGGTAAAAGAAAGGATGGAAAACAATAGAGGACAAAGTATCTTCTTATCAGTTGTTGGTATTGCTACATTATTAGTTGCAATCGTTGGAGCTACATTCGCTTA
>CAJOJR010000001.1 GCA_905235065.1 uncultured Bacilli bacterium | reverse complement strand
AATAAGCAATATGAAAAATTCACTAATAAGTTTTTTGGATTAGATAATAGTTCTAATGAACAGGAGAACTTTAATAAAACAAGTAGATTTTAAACTATAATTTTGATATAATGTATTTATTGAAGAAAACTTCATACAATAAAAAAGGACACACCTTAAAGAGTAGGTGTGTTTCTACAATGTGTGCACACTAACATCGTTTCGATGTTAGTGTGCTTTTATTATTATATTAAAACTATAAATAATAATATAAATAATAAGATAATAATCAAAAGTAATGATTTCTCATACATTCTCATAATTATCACCTCCCTTATTTTTATAGAATAAGGAAGCACACGACTAACATCTATTAAGGTGTGTCTAATGCAGCACCTGTTATTGTAAATGGTATTTTACATTTTATTCAACAACCTGAAGATTATGCTATTAATAGAGTTAAATATAATACTATAGATTTAAATAAAGATAAAATAGAAGTAAATTTAGTTAAAGAATTTACTGGATATATTAGTGGGGAAAAATAATATTTATCTTGTATTTGAATAATTCTTTTGTTATAATAAGGTTGATTTGAAAGGAGTGGGGTTTCCCACTCCTTTAACTAATATTTGAGGGAGGAATATGGAAAAGAAAATTAGAGAAGCAATTGAAGGAGAATTACTAAAAGAAAATATTAAGGTTGATAATATTTATTTTGGTGAGGAAGATGGAGAAAAAACATTATTTATAGTTATTGATAGTGAAGATACAGTTGATTCTAATTTATGTGTTAAAGCCATGAAAATAGTTAATCCTATTTTAGATAGCTTAGATATAAACTTAGATGACTATGTAATTGATGTTTGTAGTAAAGGAGTTGAAGAATAAAATGAATGCTAAAGAATTTAAAAAAGCTTTTGATGTCTTAGTTAATGAAAAGAATATAGATGCAGATTACTTAATTGAAGCAATGAGTAGTGCTCTTAGTACTGCTTATAAGAAAAACTTTAATGAACCTGCAAATATAAGAACTGTAATAGATACTGATACAGGTAATATTAGAGTTTATAAAGTGAGAGAAGTAGTTGAAGAAATTAAATTACCAACTCAAGAAGAAATAGAAGCAGGTGCTGAAGAAGTGAATCCAAATGCATTTATTATTTTAGAAGATGCTAAAGAGTTAGGAGATTATAAAGTTGGAGATGAAGTTATTGAGGAAGTAACTCCAGCAGATTTTGATAGAGTAGCAGTTTCTGTGGCTAAACAAGTTGTAATTCAAAAACTAAGAGAAGCTGAAAGAAACCAAATAATGAAAGAATTTGAAGATAAAGAAAATGAACTTATGGTTGGTTTTCTTGCTATGGAAGATGTTAAAAATTATTATGTAGATTTAGAAATCTAGAGGAATACTTCCTAAGAGTGAATTAATTCCTGGTGAAAAATTAACAATGGGAGATAGTATTAAAGTATATATTACTAAAATTGAAAATACTACTAAAGGACCTTTAATTTTACTTTCTAGAAAACACTATGGTTTTGTTAAAAGATTATTTGAACTTGAAATACCTGAATTTAATGATGGGACTTTAATGATGTATGCAGTTGCTCGTGAACCAGGTGTTAGAAGTAAAGTGGCAGTTTATTCAACTAATTCAAAGGTTGATGCAATTGGTTCTTGTGTTGGTGAAAAAGGTACTAGAATTGCTAATATAATTAAAGAATTAAATGGCGAAAAAGTTGATTTAATTTTATATAATCCTGATATTGAAAAATTTGTTGCAAATGCTTTAAGTCCTGCTAAGAATTTAAATGTTTCAATGATGTCAGATAATGAAGCATTAGTAATTGCTGATACTGAAAATCTTTCACTTGCAATCGGTAAAAAGGGAGTAAACATTAAACTTGCAAGTAAACTTACAAAAGTTAAAATTAATATTAAAACATTAGAAGATATAAACAAAGAAATTAATGAAAAATAGGTGAAGTTATGAAAAAAGGACCTGTTTTAAGATGCTGTGCTTTAACTAGAGAAAGACTTCCTAAAAAAGAATTACTTAGAATAGTAAGAGATAAAGAAGGAAATGTATTTGTGGATGATACATATAAAGCAAATGGAAGAGGATGTTACTTAAAAAAAGATAAAGAAGTAATAATTAAAGCACAAAAGAGTAAAATATTAGATAGAAATTTAAATGTTCAAGTTAATGATGAAATATATGAAGATCTATTAAAAAGATTATAAAAAGAAAGAGGGTGCTTAATATGACAGTAAAAGATTATGCATTAGAATCAAAAAAGGATGTTAAAACTATTTTACAAATATTGAAAGATAATGATATTAATGTAAATAGTGAAAACGATGAATTAGATGATGAAGCAATCGTACTTTTAGATATTATTTGTGGTAGTGTTACGACTGAAGAGGCTGAAGAAGTAGAAGTCGATGAAAACTTAATGAGTAAATATGAATTTGAAGATAGAGCTGAAAGTATGCTTGAAGACTCTAATTTAAATATTGTTCATGAAAAGAAAGAAAAAATAAAAAAGAAAGATAGTTTTAAAGAAAAAGAAGAATATTTAAAGAGTAAGAAAAACTTATATAAGCATAAACAAAAATTAGAAAGCAATGTTGAAACTTTAAAAGATAATGTTGTTCTTTATAAAGAAGGAATGACTGTTAATGATTTGGCTAACTTATTAAATGTAAATGTAGCTGAACTGGTTAAAAAGTTAGTTATGATGGGATTAATGATATCTGCTAATCAGTCAATTTCTTTTGATGATGCAGCATTAATATGTTTAGAATATGATAAAGAACTTAAGAAAGAAGAAACAGCAGATATTTCTAATTTTGAACAATATGAAATTAGTGATTCAGAAGAAGATTTAGTAGAAAGACCTCCAGTTGTTACAATAATGGGACATGTTGATCATGGTAAAACAACTTTACTTGACTATATTAGAAAGACTAATGTTGTTTCTGGTGAGGCAGGAGGAATCACTCAGGCAATAGGTGCTTATCAAGTAGAACAAAAAGGTAAAAGAATAACATTTATAGATACTCCGGGACATGCAGCATTTACTGAAATGAGAGCAAGAGGAGCAAGTATTACTGATATAGTAATTATAATAGTTGCTGCCGATGATGGAGTAATGCCTCAAACAAAAGAAGCAGTTGATCACGCAAAAGCTGCAAATGTTCCAATTATAGTTGCTATTAATAAAATTGATAAAGGTATTGGAAATATAGATAGAATAATGTCTGAATTTGCAGAAATGGGACTTAACCCAGAAGAATGGGGTGGAGACACAATATTTGTTAAGTTAAGCGCTCATACTGGTGAAGGAGTAGACTTACTTCTTGATAATATAATTGCACTTGCTGAAATACAAAATTTAAGATCTAATCCAAATGCTTATAGTACTGGTACTGTTATTGAAGCAAGACTTGATAAAAAAGTTGGACCTGTAACAACATTGTTAATAGGAAGAGGCACTTTAAGACTAGGTGACCCAATTGTAGTGGGTACAGCTTTTGGTAAGGTAAGAACTTTAAAAAATGATGCTGGAAAAGACATAACTGAAGCTCTTCCATCAACACCAGTAGAAATCACTGGACTTAATGATGTTCCAGTTGCAGGTGATAAATTCATGGCGTTTGAAACTGAAAAACAAGCTAGAGAAATTGCTTTAAAAAGACAAGAAAATGAAAAGTCAAAGAAAAATGAAAGAAAGCCTGTTTCGCTAGATGATTTATTTGATACTATAAAAGAAGGCAAAAAAGAAATTAATATAGTTTTAAAAGCTGATGTTAAAGGTTCTGAAGAAGCTGTTAAAAATAATTTAGAAAAAATAAATGTTGAGGGTGTAAAAGTAAGTGTTATTAGAAGTGGTGTTGGAACAATTACTGAAAGTGATGTAATACTTGCTAATGCATCAAATGCAATAATTATTGGATTTAATGTAATGCCATCTTCTGCAACTAAAGAAATCGCAGAAAGATATAATGTTGATATAAGACTTTACAATATTATATATAAAGCAATAGAAGAAATCGAGGCAGCAATGAAAGGTATGCTAGATCCAGAATATGAAGAAGTAACTCTTGGTGAAGCAGAAGTAAGACAATTATTTAAGTTCTCTAAAGTTGGAACAATAGCTGGTTCGCATGTAACGAGTGGAATTATTAAATCAAATTCGAAAGCTAGAATAATAAGAGATGGAGTAATAATTTTTGATAGTAAAATAAAATCACTTCAAAGAGAAAAGAATGAAGTTAAAGAAGTTAAAAACGGATTCGATTGTGGTATTACAATTGAAAACTTTAATGACATAAAAGAGAATGATGTTATTCAAGCATATGAAATGAAAGAAGTGAAAAAATAATGAATTTAAAAGGTGTTAGAGTAGCTTCTGATATGCAAAAGGAAATATCTGATTTACTTTTAAGAGAAGCAAAAGATCAAGATTTTAAAACTGTGACTATTACTCATGTAAAAGTCACAAACGATTTAAGTTTTGCCAAAATATACTTTACTGCATTAGATGATAAAAATAGAGATAAAATCGAAAAAGATTTAAACAATGCGATCGGATATTTTAGAAAAGAATTAGCTTCAAGAATGAATTTGAGACATACTCCAGAACTTAGATTTATATATGATGAATCTATAGAATATGCAAAGAAAATTGAATCAATTATACAAGAAATAAATGAAGAAGAGTAAACCTCTTCTTTTTTAAAGGCAAATTTTTTAATATTTGTCAAGTTGACTAAAAAAAAGAATATGGTATGATAGTTTTATTCAATTTTAATATTGAATGAAAGGTGAGTTAATACAAAAGGATATGGAAAGCAATTATATGAATTTAAAAGATACTTTAACTAGACTTTTAAACTCAAACGATACTGTTTTTATAATATCACATGATAGTCCTGATTTTGATGCTTTAGGAGCATCTATTGGTATGGCTTTTATATGTGAGAAAATGAAAAAAAGGCCATATATAGTAGTAAATGAAGAATTTAGAGATATGGATAAAAGTACTTCTACTATTGTGGGAGATATGAAGAACCGTTTCAATGTTATAAGACTTGAAGAAATAGAAAAGGTTAAAGGTAAAGATAATTTATTAATAGTTCTTGATACTAATAAAGAATATATGATAAGTGTTAACTCTAAAGATTTTGATGATGTAATAGTAATAGATCATCATTCTCAAGATGAAAAAACAATCAAAAATGCGTATAAATTCATTGATATTAAGGTATCAAGTACTTGTGAAATTGTTGAAGTATTAATAAATCAATTTAGAGTGAAATATAATCCAAAGTATTATGCAAGTTATCTTCTTGCAGGAATCGAATTGGACACAAAAGGATATGATAAAAATGCTACTGACAAGACTCATGATGCAGCTTCTAGGTTAATAAGATCTGGTGCAGATAAATCATATGTTAAAGAATTATTTGCTGAGGACTTTGCAAAAGATAGGGCAATACAAAAGCTTGTTCAAGAAACTAAAATGTATGATTTTACTTTAGCTATTGCATGTCAAAATAGTAATTTAGATGTAACATATACTAGAGGAGATCTTGCTAAAGCCGCAGATTATATGTTAAAGTTTAATACTAGTGCTTCTTTTGCAATTGGAAAGATAAACGATAATGATTATTATATCAGCGCAAGAAGTAATGGATTAATTAATGTGGGTAATGTTATGTCAATGTTTCCTAATGGTGGAGGTAATATGTACTCTGCTGCTGCTAAAATACCCGCAACAATAACTCTTGAAGAATTACAATCAATATTAATAAATTATTTAACTCCGGGTTATATTGAAGAAGAAAAAAATGAGAATATTAAAAGATTAAAATTGTAGGTGTTTTTATGAATAGTAAAGTGAATGATCCGTTTTTATATGGTTGTCCAATTCTTGATTTACATGGTGAAACATATGAAACGAGTAAAGTAATGACTAAAATATTTATAGATGATGCTATTAAAACAAAAGATAAAAAAGTAGTTATAATCCATGGTAAAGGAATGGGAATTGTAAAGGAAGCAGTATATAGTGAACTCAAATTAAATAAATATGTAAAAAGTTATCATACAGATAACTTTAATGATGGAATGACAATTGTAGAATTAAAATAGATATTGAATTTAATTCAATAGTTTGTTAAAATATATAACAAGGAGTGAGGTATGGAAAAGGTTTTAGAAATATTACTTATAGTAGTTTCTTTATTGTTAATATCAATAGTATTATTACAAAGTAATAAAGCTAGTGATGCTAGTCAAATTATAACAGGTGGTAATAATTTATTAATGGCTAATAGAAAAGAAAGAGGAGGAGAAAAATTTATAAGTAGATTTACTTATACACTTGGAATTCTATTTATAGTTATTTCTTTATTATTAAGTATATAGGTGTGGTTAAACACACTTTTTTATTGACAAAAAGTTCTATAAATGATATTTTTATAGTTAGAAGGAAGGATAAATATGGAAGGAAAAGAAACATTAAAAATAATAGATGAAAATGGGGTTGAAAAAGAGGTGGAAGTTTTAAGTTATTTTAAACTTAAATCTAATGGAAAAGATTACCTTATTTATACTGAAAATCAACTTGATGAAAATGGAAATGTTTTAACATATACTTCAGAGGTTGTTGAAGATGGTGAAAACATTGAATTAAAGGGTATTGAAGATCCTGAAGTTGTAAATGAGATAAAAGATTTAATAATACAAACAATTAATGCTGAGGAGTAATATTATTATGGAAACAAAACCAGAAATTGTAGAAGAATATTTAGGATTAGGAAATTTAGTTGATAGAATGCCTAAAAAGAATGGTGGCAAACCTTTTTTAGTGCCAAGATTATTTATCGAAAAGATTAGCAATAAATGGCGTAAAATGAAAACAAACTTGGAAATTTATGCTGGTAAAGATGAAGTTAATAAAAAAATAGAAGAAAAAGAAGAAAAAGTAGAAGAAAAAATTAATGATTGGGAAGATTACAGAAAAGAAGCTAGAGGGGAACTCAGAAACATTATTTCTGATAAAGAAAATTGCAATCAAAAAGAATTTGATAATGTAAGTGCTGCTATGAGTTATGCTAAAGAAAAAATAGAAAAATTAAAGCAAAAAAAGATAAAAGTTAATAAAAAAGGTTTGGGTATATTTGCATTAAGCACTATAGCAATAAAAAAACTCGCTTCTGATAAATTCCATAAGATTAAAGTTGGTATTGAGAATAGATTAATAAGTCCAATTAAAGATGAAATAAATGCTAGAAGAAGGGCTAAAGAAGAAGATAAAGTCATAAGAGAGTATAACAAAAAGCCAAGAGTTGAAAAAACTCAGCTTAAAAATGAAGATTTATCAGAGATTATGAAGCAAATTTTAGAGGAATTAAAACGTTTGAACAGCAATATTCAAGCATTAAACTATCAACAAGACTTGGGAGAAACACCTCTTCATACAAAATAAGTATTAAGTAAAAGATATTAATTATAATATCTTTTTTTATGTTATAATATTTTTAGAGGTTTAATATGAAAGATAGGATTATACAAATATTAACTAATTCAAGAAAAAGCATTAGTGCTTCTGAAATAATGAATATAATAAACAATAATTATAGAGTCGAAGATTTAAAATTATTATTAAATGATTTAAATGAATTATGTAAAGAAGGAATAGTTTATCAAAATAAGAATGATAATTATTTATTATTTGAAAACAGTCATTTATTAAAAGGCTATATTGAGATAAATGCATCTGGTTCTGGTTTCCTTCTTCAAGATAATGAGGATGTATATATTCCATATAAATATTTAAATAATTCAAATGACGGAGATTATGTGGTAGTAGAACTCATTAAATCTAGAGGATTAAAAAGAGAAGGCAAAGTAATAAGAATATTAAAAAGAAGTTTAGGTTCTTCTTTAGCGGAAGTTAATCTTTTAAATGGTAAAATCAATTTAAAACTTTTAGATGAAAAATATAATAATTATAGTTTAGAAATAGAAGATAATAATTTGAGTTTAGTTGAAGGAATGATTGTTAAGGTTGAAATAGTTAAAGAATTATCCAAAAAAGATTTCTTAGTTAAAATAGTAAATATTATAGGTCATAAAAATAGTCCAGATATTGATACTTTAAAAATATGTAGTGAATTTAATATAGAGACTGAATTTAATGATAAGGTATTAGAAGAAGTAAAAAGCATCCCTAATTCTATAGATGAAAATGATATAAAAAATAGAGTGGATTTAAGAGATAAAGTAATTTTTACTATAGATGGCGCTGATACAAAAGATATAGATGATGCAGTGAGTATCGAAAAATTAGATAATGGTAATTATAAGCTTGGTGTTCATATAGCGGATGTATCATATTATGTAAAAGAAGGCTCAGAGTTAAAAAGCACTGCTTTTAATAGAGGAAATTCGGTATATCTTGCTGATAGAGTAATACCAATGTTACCCGTTGAATTATCTAATGGAATATGTTCATTAAATGAATTATCTGATAGATTTGCATTTTCTTGTATGATGGAAATAAATAATGAAGGTGAAATTGTATCATATGATATATTTAAGTCTATTATTAGAAGTAAAAAGAAAATGACATATGATAATGTGAATAAATTATTTGATGGAGATATTCCTGAAAGTTATGAAGGCTTTAAGAACGATTTATTATTAATGAAAGATTTATATGAAATATTAGAATCTTCTAGTCAAAGGAAAGGTAAACTTGATTTCATATCAGATGAAATAAAGCTTAAAGTAGATGAGAATGGTGAAGTATTAGAAGTTTGTAAATATGAAACAGGAATTGGTCAGAAGTTAATAGAAAACTTCATGATAGCTGCTAATACTACAGTTGGAACTCATATATATAATATGGCACTTCCATTTGTATACCGTGTTCATGGATTGCCTGAAGCAGAAAAATTGAGGAGTTTTGTTTCATATGTTTCGCTTCTTGGTTATAAGTTAACAGGTAAAAGTAATTTTGAAAATATTAAACCAATTGAGCTTCAAAATATTATGAAACAACTTGAAGATAAAAAAGAATATAAATATTTAAATAATAAATTACTTAGATGTATGCAAAAGGCAGAGTATTCTCCATATAATATTGGACACTTTGGGTTAGCACTTGATAATTATAGTCATTTTACTTCTCCAATAAGAAGATTTAGTGATTTAATGGTACATTATTTCTTAAATGAGTATTTAGTTAATAATAATTATAATAAAGATTTTATAGATAACTGGAATAATAGATTACCATTTATTTGTGAGCATATATCCAAGACTGAAAGAACTGCTGAAGATTGTGAAAGAGAAGTAAATGATATGAAAATCGCTGAATACATGGAAGGACACATTGGAGAAGTATATAAAGCAACAATTGATGGATGCTTATCTAAAGGTTTCTTTGTAGTAACAGATAATTTAATTAGTGGTTTAGTATCACTTGATACATTATCAAAATTTTATATATATAATGAAGAATTAAATGCTTATTTAAATAAAAAAGGTAAAATATGCTATAGAGCAGGTGACACAGTAATGGTTAAATGTATCGGAGCTTCAAAAGAAAAAAGGCAAGTTGATTTTACAATTTATGAAGGTGATAAAGATGGAAATAGTTAATAGACAAGCAAGATTTAATTATTTCATTATTGAAGAAATAGAATGCGGTATTTCTTTAGTCGGAACAGAAGTCAAAAGTATAAGAAGTGGTTCTGCAAATATAAATGATTCTTATGCAAGGGTTAAAAACGGTGAAATATATTTAATAAATATGTTTATTTCTAAATATAAAGATGGTAATATATTTAATCATGAAGAAACAAGAGAAAGAAAGCTTTTACTTCACAAAAGTGAAATAAAAAAAATATCTAAACAAGTTGATTTAAATGGCTGTACTTTAATACCTCTTAAAGTTTATTTTGTTAGAGGTAAAGCAAAAATATTGTTAGGTATTTGTAAAGGTAAAAAGCTTTATGATAAAAGAGAAACAATAAAAAAGAGGGATTTGGAAAGGAAAGAAAACTATTAATGAGAAAGACTTACTTTAATGGGAGAAAAGAATACTTAAGTTGGGATGAATATTTTATGGCATCAGCTGAACTTGCTTCTATGAGAAGTAAAGATCCTAATACACAAGTGGGTTGTTGTATAGTTAATGAAGATAATATTAAATTATCAGAAGGCTATAATGGTACTCCTGTTGGATGGGAAGATGAACATTTTCCATGGGATAGAAGTGGGGAATATCACGATACAAAATATCCTTATGTAGTTCATAGTGAGGCAAATGCCATAACTCATTGTGTGGGTCAAGGTATGAGTCTTAAAGGCTCTAGAATATATGTAACACTTTTTCCTTGTAATGAGTGTGCTAAATTAATTGCACAAGCAGGTATAAAAGAAGTTGTATATTTATCTGATAAATATAACGGAACAGATTCAAATATCGCAGCTAAAAGGATATTTGAAATGTGCGGTGTTAAATATCGAGAATATGTTCCAGAAAAAGAAGTTACATTAACTTTAAGAAAAAAATACTAATAATAAAAAAATACATTTTCAAAAGAAAATGTATTTTTTAAATCAATTATATTAAGCAGCTTTTGATTTTTTCATATTTCTTATTTCAGATGCTGAAAGTCTAACTTTTTTTCCATCAACTTTAACTGTTTGTAAATTAACTTTTTGAACCATTCTAGTAGCTTTTAATGAAAAAGGTCTGTTATTTCCACTCATATTATTTTTCTTTGATACATTTTTTGCCATTTTTGTTTCCTCCTTCAAAACTCTTTAATAATTTAACATATATTTACTAATAAGTCAAATAAATGTTATAATAAAATTCAAGAAAGAGTGTAATTATGAGTAATATTTTATTAAATATTAAAACCGATTATGAACTTTTAACAAGTCTTATAAAAGTAAAAGACTTAATTTCTTATGCCAAAATTAATAATATAAGCACTCTTGGAGTTACTGATTCAAATCTATTTTCATTTATGGAATTTTATGAGTCATGTAAAAAAAATAATATAAAACCAATCGTTGGTATAGATATTAACATAGATAATAAGAAAATTATATTATATGCTAAAAACTTTAAAGGTTATCAAAATCTATGCAAAATAGTTAGTGAAAAAAATGTAAATGAGTTAAATATAGATGTTTTAAAAAATTATAAATTTAATTTAATATGTGTGTGTATTAAAGAAGATTATGAATATTTTAAAAACATTTATGACCTAGTGTATGTTAGATATAAAAATGAATTAGAATTTAATGAAATAAAAGATATAACTAATAATGTTTTATATATGAATGAAGTATTGTGTTTTAATGAATCTGATTATAAATATTTAAACTATCTATATATGTTAAAAGATTCTAAAACTATTAATGATAATGTTAATTATAAATTTGATAATAATTATATAAATTTAAATATTAATGAGTTTGATAGAGATACTAATATAAAGTTTAGTAATTTAATAAATATTGAACTTCCCAAATTTGAATTTAATTTACCAAAATATACAGATAATTCTTTACTTTTTTTGAAAGAATTATGTTATAAAGGATTAAATAAAAGATTAAATAATAAGATAAATTCTAAATATAAAGAAAGACTTGATTATGAACTTTCTATAATAGAAAGTACTGGATTTGTAGACTATTTTTTAATAGTTTACGACATTGTTTTATATGCTAAAAAAAATAACATTTATGTTGGACCCGGAAGAGGAAGTGCGGTAAGTAGTTTAGTGAGTTACAGTTTGGGTATTATTGATATAGATCCATTAAAATATAATTTGTTATTTGAAAGATTTTTGAATCCAGCAAGAGTTTCAATGCCGGATATTGATATTGATATAAGTGACACTAAAAGAGATAAGGTTATTAATTATGTTAAAGAGAAATATGGTATCTATAAAGTTGGTAATATAATAACTTTTTCAACACTACTGCCTAAACAAGTGTTAAGAGATATAGGTAAGGTATTATGTATTAGTACTAGTAAATTAGATGGATTAATAAGTTTACTCAATGATAATGAATCACTAGAGTCATTAGAGAATAAGAATAAATATAAAGATTTAATTAAGTTTAATAAAGAGTACATTAAGCTATTAGAAATATCTAAACATTTAGAAGGATTGAAAAAGCATCCTAGCATTCATGCGGCTGGAGTTGTTATAGATAGTGAGGTTCTTACTAATAAAGTCCCATTATTCAAAAGTGGAGATAACATTATAGTTGGTTATGATAAACATTATATTGAAGATTTGGGTATTTTAAAAATAGATCTTCTTAGTATAAGAAATTTATCTATTATTGAAGAAATACTTGAAGAAATAAGTATTGAAACAGGTAATAATATAAATCTTAATAACATTCCTCTTGATGATAAAAAAACACTTGATTTATTCAAAAAAGGAGATACTACTGGAATATTTCAATATGAAAGTGCTGGTATGAGAAATTTAATTAAGAAAATGAATGTTAATTCATTTAGTGATCTAGTTGTTTCCATTGCTATGTTTAGACCGGGCCCTATAAAAATGATACCAACATTTTTAAAAAGGAAAAGTGGTGGTGAAAAAATTACTTATCCTGCAAAAGAAGTTGAACCAATATTAAGTGAAACTTTAGGTATTATGGTTTATCAGGAACAGCTTTTAGAAATTCTTAAAGTTATGGGAGGGTATTCATATTCAGAAGCAGATATTATAAGATCAGCAATTAAGAGTAAAGATGAGAGCATTCTTTTAAAAGAAAAAGATAACTTTATAAAAAGAAGCAAATCTTTGGGATATAATGAATCAATAATAAATAATGTTTACGATATGATAATGAAATTTGCTAATTATGGATTTAATAAGTCTCATTCGGTGGCTTATGCTTTTGTTGCTTATCAAATGGGTTATTTAAAAGCAAATTATCCTCATATATTTATGATAAATTTGTTAAATAAAGAAATAGGCAGAGAACAAAAAACAAAAGAGTACATAGATGAATCTAAACTATTGGGTTTGAAGTTTAGAAGTCTTGATATAAATTTAAGTACTAATAAATATTATAGATTTAAGGGTCTAATAACACTTCCTTTAAATGTTATAAAAGGAATAAGTTTAAATGTAGTAAATGAAATATTATCAGAAAGAAAAAAGGGAGAGTTTAAAGATTTTATAGACTTTGTATCAAGATGCTATTCTAAAATAATAAATAAAAAAGTAATAGAGTCTTTAGTTTTATCTGGTGCTTTTGATAGCTTTAAAACTAATAGAAAAACATTAATAGAAAATCTTGAAGTGGTAATAAATTAGTTAAAATGCAGGTTGGAGAAAACTATTCAATGCTTCCGGAAATAATTAAATATGATGAATATGATGATAATTATTTACTAGAAAGTGAAAAAGAATTATTAGGATTTTATTTTACTAATCACCCAGTAACAAGATATAAAAGAAATAATATTGTTAATACTAAAAATATGAATTTATATTTTGATAAAAACATTCACGTAATAATGTTAATTGAAAGTATAAAAGAAATAAAAACCAAAAATGGTGAATCTATGGCTTTTTTAAAATTATCGGATGAATATGGTAATATTAGTGGAGTAATATTTCCATCATATTATAAAAAAATATATGATAAATTAAGAAAAATGCAAGTTGTAGATTTATTCTGTAAAGTGGAAAAAAGATTAAATGAATATCAATTAGTTATAAATAATATTGATGTTTTAAAATAAAAGTATTAAATATTTAAATATTATGATATAATTTTATATGAGGGTAGTGATTATATGAAGCAAAGGGTAATAAGTGCGATTATTGCAAGCATATTAATAACACCAATTATTCTGATTGGTGGAAATTTATACAAAGCTGGAGTATTAATACTTGGAGTAATTGGATTGTATGAATTAATAAAAGCTAAAGAAAACGAAAAAAAGATTCCGTTATTTATGAAATTTTTAACATTGTGTTTTTTAGTATTTTATTTATTAAATAATACTATGAATAATGATTTTGAAGTTATATTATCAGTAAAATATTTTTTACTTTTAATGGTAGCTTTATTAATTGGATTAATCATTTATAAAGATGAAAATAAGTATAGTATAAAAGATGTTTCATATTTATTCCTTATTAATATATTTTTATCAATAAGTTTTGGACTTCTTATGACGATTAGAGAATTTAATATATATTACTTAATTATGATATTGCTTATTACGATAACATCTGATACATTTGCACTTGTAACAGGTTCTTTAATTGGAAAACACAAATTTTGTCCTGAAATATCACCAAATAAAACTGTTGAAGGATTTATTGGTGGATTGGTATTTTGCTTAATAATATGTGTACCAACTTATATAACAATATTTAATTATGATGGAAATATATTTTTACTTATTTTGTTAATTTCGATATTATCAATTATATCAACTATAGGCGATTTAGTATTTAGTGCAATTAAAAGAAATTTTAAAATAAAAGATTATGGTAAGATAATGCCAGGTCATGGTGGAGTATTGGATAGAATGGATAGCTTCTTATTTGTTCTATTAGCACTATACATAATTATTAATTATATTGGGTAGGAGGATATGATGAATTTTATAATAACATTATTAATATTAATATTTATTTTAGGCCTTATAATATCTATACATGAATTTGGACATTTTATTTCTGCTAAAAAAGCAGGAGTATATGTTGAAGAATTTGCTCTTGGAATGGGACCTGTGATTTGGAAAAGTAAGAAAGATAAAGGTGGAACTACATATTCAATTAGATTGTTTCCAATTGGTGGATATGTGGCAATGGCCAATGAAGAAGTAAAAGGTCAAAAGTTAAGAAAAGATCAAATACTAGAGAATAAAAACTTTTTTATTAGACTATTAGTTTTATTAATGGGAATAATAATGAATTTCATCTTATGTATAGTTATGTTGTTTATAAATGGACTTATATATGGAGTCCCAAACAACACACCAGTGGTGGGTCAAATTGTTGAAGGCGGTGCTGCAGAATCAGCTGGTCTTAAAGAAGGAGACATAATAAAAGAAATTAACGGTGCCAAGATGGCAACATGGGATGATGTACTACTTGAAATATCTGTTAAAAAAGCATTAGATAGTTATGATTTTGTAGTGGAAAGAGATAATAGCGATACAAAATTAACAATAGTTCCAAATAAAGTGACAGACGAAGAAGGAAAAGAAGTTAATTCTTATGGAATAGGTATTGGGTCTGCACCAAAAACTCGCGGATTTATAAATGCATTAAAATATGGATTTACTGGTTTTGCTGAAATGTGTAAATCAATTACTTTAGTACTTATAAATTTATTTACTGGAAGTGTGTCTGTTAAAAATTTAAGTGGACCAGTTGGAATATTTACTGTAATTGATCAAGTAAAATCAACAGGACTTGAGAGTATAATATATTTAATTGCATATTTAAGTGTTAATGTAGGAATAGTGAATTTACTTCCAATTCCAGTATTCGATGGTGGAAGAGTATTACTAGTTATAATTGAAAAAATTGCAGGTAAAAAATTCCCTAAATTAGAATTAATACTAAACTATGTTGGCTTTGGATTATTAATACTACTAACTATATTTGTAACATTAAATGATATATTAAGATTATTATAGTAGTGGGGGATTTATGGCAGTAACTAAAAATTTAGAAATATTAAAGCATTGCCCTGATTATTATAGAATTATGGAACAAGAAATTATGGAAAACGATACAGTTTCAACTAAAATAATTCAAATATTTCAGGAATATACTTTTAGTATAGATGTAAATAATAACGAACAAATAGAATTATTAAAAAGATTAACTAAATCAGTTAATAAATATTTTGAAGATAGTGAGTTTAAAAAAGAAATAGCCAACTTAATGGCCAGTTTAAGAATTAAAGTTGGAACTAATAATGTATTTGAATTTATATCAAAAAAAATAGTTGAAGCATATGATAAATATTGTGAATTCTATACACGTAATCTATATATACCTAGATGGATATAAACTTTACTTTTGATAAAAATCATGATATAATTATTAAGCTTTTGTTATGGCAAGAAGTGAGTAATATGGAATATAAAAAAATATATAAAGAATTTATAAAAAATAATAAATACAAAAAATTATCTAAGGAAAATCACCATGGCACATCAAGAATAGAACACATTAATAGAGTTGCTAAAATGAGTTATGGTATTTCCAAGTTTTTAAAGTTGGATTATATTTCAACAACAAGAGGAGCTTTAATGCATGATTTCTTTTTGAATGATGAATTAGATAATTTAAATGCAAAAAGATTCAAAGTTCATCCAGAAAAGGCTTATGAAAATGCCTCTAAATATTTTGAAATAAATGATACAGAAAAAGATATTATACTATCACACATGTTTCCTGTAACACATAAAATGCCTCAATATAAAGAATCACATATTGTGAATCTTGCTGATAAGGTTGTTAGTGTTTATGAATTTGGAAGATATCAAGTTAAATATACTGGTGCTTTAGCAATAGTGTTTACATTAGAATTAGTTAATAATGTATTTAAGTTTATTTAGGACTACAACTAGTCCTTTTTATTTGTTATAATTAAGTTGTGTCCTCGTAGCTCAGCAGGATAGAGCGACAGCCTCCTAAGCTGTAGGTCGCTGGTTCGATTCCAGTCGGGGACGCCATTTATTATGTAATTATTAAATAAAATATTATCTAAAAATAATATTAAATATGATAGATCCACCTCAAACCGGATTTGAATTAAAAGAGCATTTACTTCAATTGATAATAATTTCAATATCTTTAATGGTTTTAATAATTAAAAAAGAATCAAAATAATCTACAAAAGATTATTTTTTTGATATGTAAAAATTAATATTATTATTTAAATCAGTGCTTATTTTATCATTTTGCTTGTTTATAATATATATTTTTGTTATACTATTATAAGATCAATTAGAAGTAGGTGATTGTGTGAAAAGAATACTAACTTATGGAACGTTTGATTTATTGCATTATGGTCATATAAGATTATTGCAAAGAGCAAAAGCGTTAGGAGATTATCTTATCGTTGCTCTCTCAACGGAAGAATTTAATAATTTAAAAGGAAAGCAAACTTATCATAATTATGAAACAAGAAAGAAAATGCTTGAAGCAGTTAGATATGTTGATTTGGTAATACCTGAAGAAAGCTGGGAACAAAAAATTGATGATGTGAAAAAATACCAAGTTGATGTAGTTGTTATGGGTGGAGATTGGGCCGGAAGTGATAAATTTGAGTATTTAAAAGATTACTGTGAAGTAGTTTATTTAGATAGAACTGAAGGTATTTCAACAACAAAAATAAAAGAGGATTTGAAATTACAAAATCCAATATCAGGGATAGATCAGATTCCTGAGCCTAATGAAAAAGAAAAATAAGATTTTCTTTTTTTGTTGTATCAATTTTAAAATATTGTGTTAAATGTAAAATTCATTTTTGTTTTGTTGTTTTTAGCTTTTATTATATGATATAATAGTTATGAAAATTTAAAGATTTAAATTATAAAATGTGTTAGAAAAGGTGTGTTAAGTATGAATAATGATGTTAGTTTAACAACTTCTATGGTAATAAGTAATACTTTATCAAAATTAAGAAAAGCTTTTTATTTTTTTATTAAAAGAATTTTTGATATTGTTTTTTCTATTATAGGAATTGTTTTTTTGGTGCCAGTATCTTTAATAGTTAAATTATTCTATATTTTTAGTGGTGACTTTCATTCTATTTTTTATTCTCACAAAAGAGTTGGTAAAAATGGTAAAGTCTTTAAGATGTATAAATTTAGAAGTATGTGCTGGAATGCTGATGAAGAATTAAAAAAACTTTTAAAGCAAAAGAAATATAGAGAAGAATGGGAAAAATTTCAAAAGTTAGATGATGATCCTAGAATAACTAAAATTGGAAAAATTTTAAGAAAATGTTCAATTGATGAAATGCCTCAATTTATAAATGTATTATTTGGCAGTCTTTCTTTAATCGGCCCAAGGCCATTAATACCTGGTGAACTTGATGAACATAAAGGCAATCATAAAATTTATGAAAGTGTTAAACCAGGAATTACTGGGTGGTGGGCTGTTAATGGAAGAAGTGCAACTACCTATAAAAAAAGGTTAGAATTGGAATATTACTATGTAAAAAACATGGGTTTTAAATTAGATTTATTATGTATTTTTAAAACTATGAAAGTAATATTTACGAGACATGGAGCAAAGTAGCATTATGAAGAGAGATATTAAGAAAAAGTACAAAATTGAATTTCATGTTCATACCAAGTTTTCAGCAGATAGTTTTCTTGGAAAATATCTCCTTTTTTTAATGTGTAAATTTAAAAAGATTAATTGCATAGCTATTACAGATCACAATGAAATCGAAGGTGCACTAAAGTTTAAAAACTTTTTTGAAAAACATAACATAAACATAATAGTTGGAGAGGAAATTTTTACAAAAGATGGTGAAATAATTGGACTATTTTTAAAAAATAAAATATTTCCAAATTTATCAGCAGAAGAAACGGTGAGTCAAATAAAAAGTCAAAATGGAGTGGTTTATATTCCTCATCCATATGATGAAAAAAGATACAAAACAGTAATTAATCCTGAAGCATTAAACAGGATATACAAAAATGTAGATTTAATTGAGTGTCACAATGGTAGAAATATAAAAAAAGAATTTAGTGTTAAGCAAAATCAAATAGCTAATAAATATAACTTAATAAAAGTAGTTGGTAGTGATGCCCATACATTTTATGAAATTGGTAGAAACTACTGCATTACTTCTGAAGTTGTAACTAAAAACAATATCAAAGAGATGATTAATAAATCAAATTTTAAAATGAAAAAAAGTATTAAGTTTGCTCATTTTAACACAAGAGTTGTTAGACTATTAAAACTAATTAAAGGTGGTAAATGGAATGAATTATCAAGAATTATTAATAAAAGACTTAAAAGAAACAGATAAAAAATTATATAGTAAATTAAATAAAGAATATAAATATGATTTAGTTATTTTTATAGCTAAGGGATCATATTTGATAGGGAAGGATTTTTCCGATTTTAATACTTGTCCATTACTTGAAGTAACTGCGAGTAGAAGTGGTGGAAAATTAAAAAAAATATTAAGGCCACTTTTGAATTTAATTCCTAATAAATTAAAAATATATTTAAGAAAAAAAGAAATGAATTCAAGTGTTCATTCTTCAAATTCTAATAGAAATATTTCTTTTGATGAAAATATTTGGAAAAAATATAAAAAATGTAGGAAGATATTATTAGTTGATGATTCAATTGATACGGGACATAGTGTTTTATCAGCCAAATTGGAAATTGAAAAATATTTTAATAATTCTGAAATTAAAGTGGCAGTTTTAAATTATTTTGAAAAAGCAAAAGATATATTTGTCCCCGATTACTATTTATATAAGAATACAATTATAAAAGGACCATGGTCTAATGATTCTAAGGAGAATAAGAAATATTTGGAGAAATACTATAACTGGAAAGAGGTGAAGTATAAATGAAATATTCCCTAGAGGAAATACATAAGATTGATTTGAGATTAGTAAAAGAATTTTTAAAAATATGTCAAAAGTATAATTTAAAATATTATATAATTGGCGGAACTTTTTTAGGAGCAATAAGACACAAAGGCTTTATTCCTTGGGATGATGATGTTGATATAGCTATGATGAGGGATGACTATGAAAAATTCTTACAAGTGGCAAATAAAGAACTTCCAAAAGAGTTTAAGTTAACAACACTTTATAACAATAAAAAATATAGGTATTATTTGCCAAGAATAGAAGACCTAAACACTGAAATTGTTGAAAAAAGATATGAACACCTTGGGGAAAAATCACATTTATTTATAGATATATTTCCAATTGATGGTACACCAAATAATATAATTTTAAGAAAGATATATTACTTTAGAATTTTATTTAATAGAATGCTTGTTAGCTGGTATTATATTGATACAATAGATCCTGTAAGAAAAAGAAAAAAATATGAGAAAATATTAATATTTTTAGGAAAAATATTGCCTACCAAAAAAATTATTAATCCTCAAAAAAGACTTAAACACATTGATGATTTGCTAAAGAGACAAAAGATTGAAAAAAGTAAATATATAGGAACAATAATGGGGGCCTATAGAACAAGAGAGATAGTACCAAAAGAATATTTTGGAACTCCAACAGAATATAAATTTGAAAACATTAAGTTGACCGGTCCTGAAATGTATGATGAATATTTAACTCATATGTATGGAGAGTATATGACACCTAAAAACACTAATGAACATTATTCAAAATAGAAAATGTAATGTTCACTAGGAGGGAGTAAGATGATTAAAAGTATTTCTAATAGAATCAAAAAAAATATTTTAAAAAGAGATGTTATATCTTTTGATATTTTTGATACATTAATTTGTAGAAATTGTTTAACTTCTACAGATATTTTTTCCTATGTAGAAAAAAAATATAATGAAATATCTAAAAATAAAATTATTGATTTTACAACAAAGAGAATAGAAGCTTCTAGACTTGCTAAAGCGAAGTACAAAGTAGAAGAAGCTACTTTTGATGAAATATATGAATGCTTTGATAACAAGTATGATAAAGTTTTATTAAAAAAATTAGAACTCCAAGCGGAAGAAATTTTTTGTGTTGCTAATGAAGAAATGAAATGCATATATGATTTTGCTATTGAAAACAAAAAAAGAATTATTTGTGTTTCTGATATGTATTATGATGCTAAAACATTAAAAAGATTATTATCTAATTGTGGATATTTTATCGATGAAATATATGTTTCTAGTGAGTATAGAGTCAAAAAAAGTACTGGTAAATTGTTTAAAAAACTTGTTTCTTTAAATAAATTTAATCCAAAGGATGTTTTTCATATTGGAGATGCTGAAAAAGGAGATTTTTTGTATCCGAAATTGATTGGAATAAAAACTTTACTTATTAAACCAACGAATAAGAACAAGTTTTTAAACAAAAATAATATTGATTTAAATAGTTTAAATAATAATCTAATATATTCTATTTGTAATAATAAAAATAATAGTAATTACTATTATAGATTTGGATATGAAGTATTAGGTCCCGTTTGCTTATATTTTTCCCTTTGGATCAACAGTCAATTGCATGATAGAAATTCAAAATTATTATTTTGTGCTAGAGATATGAAAATGTTACATGAAATACACAATATTTTATTTCCAAAAACTATTGATGTGTCAGAATATTTTTACGTTTCTAGAAGAAGTTTAAGATTACCATATTTATATAAAAACAACACTTATGCTTGTTTTAAAGATTCAATAACAAATAATAGACTTAATATTTGTGAATTAGTTGATAATTTGAATTTACTAGATGAAGAAGTGATAAAACATATCAAGAATATCAGGTCATTTGATATTGAAAAAAAGTATAATAAAGATTTTTATGTAGAAAACAAAGAATTTATAGAATTATATGAAAATTGTTTAAAAGAAAAAATCTCTTTTTTAGGAAAAAAAGAATATAACAATTTAAATAATTATTTTGATTCTTTGAATGTTAAAAGTTTTTATTTGATTGATATGGGTTGGAAGGGAACTACTCAATCAATTCTATATGACTTATATCCCCAAAAATTAGTTGGAGGGTTATATTTTGGAATAGATAGTTCTTCTAAATATAAAGAAATTAATAATAATACTTCTATTGGATATTTATTCTATAAAAATAAAGATTATATTGATGACATTCAATTTAGAGTCTACTCATTTAGAGACTTGTTTGAAAAAATGTTTTCTTCGCATCACGGAACAACTATCAAATATAATGATAAGGATCCATATTATGTATTAGGGAAACCTAACGCAAATGATTCAACAATAGAATTAATTCAGAGATCCGCAGTTGATTTTATTAGAGATATTTCAAAATACATTGATTATATTAGCCGTGATAATAGTTATGAATACATAAATATATTTACAAATTGTTTTATTAATCCATCTTGCAAATTTGTCACTATATTTGGTAATATAATTAATGATAATATGTTTAATAGAAAAATGGCATCACCCAAAAGCATTCTATATTATATTTTTCATTTAAAATCGTTAAAAAAAGATTTTGGTGAATCCGGATGGAAGATAGGTTTTATGAAAAGATTATTAAAAATAAAACTGCCTTATTTTTCCATTTACAAGAAAGCATATTCTCATAAAATAGGGAAGTGATAAAATGTATACATATATATTATTAATATGTTTTATAGTAGGTATGATTTATTTGAACCTGAAATTATATAACGACGACTACTTATCCCCATCTTTTTTATATAATATTTCTATATTATTATCTTTAATTTGTGCTTTTTTAGGATTACTTTTTTGGAATGATGTAAAAGTTTTAACGTTAAAAGCTACCATAATTGTTGTTGTGTCTATATTATTTTTTAATATGGGTGAATTTGTTTGTAGAAAATATCTTGATAAAAATTATAAAATAAAAAGTTTTAAAAATGAAATTAAGAATATACCATTATGGAAATCTTTAATACAATTAGTATTTGTCTTTTTGGTTTTCATTTTGGTACTTTTTGAGGTACATAGAATAGCATCAATAGTTGGCTATAATGGTGGTATTTTTAACATGATTAAAACTTATAGATCTACTTCTATTTTGTTTTCAACTGAGTATATTAAATCTGGTATTCATATTAATTTTATTGTAGCTCAATTACAAAAAGTGTCCGAGGTTATTTGTTATGTGAATATATACTTACTAAGCTGTTCCATGTATAAGAAAGAATTGTTTAAAACTAAAAATAGTATTGTTTATTTTTCTAATATATTAATATGTATATTAATGAGTTTATTAATAGGTAGTAGGATGCAGGTTATAGTATATGTTTTATTCTTTTCAATTTTGTGTGTTTTACATGCGCATAAGAAAAACACATACAAAAATATTTTAAAAATATATTGGAAATATTTAATTATATTTTTAGTATCCGGGGCTGCTATGTTTTATTTGGTTTTGCCATTGCTTGGAAGAAATACAAAAGCTAATATAATAGAATATACAACATTTTATTTTGGAGCACCAATACCGTCTTTGCAAAAATACTTAGATTCTCTAGAGGAAAAGCCAAAGCTTTTTGGTGAAGAAACATTTAGAGGGATTCAGAATGTTGCTTATAAACTTCATTTATCTAATTATATTCAACCAATTACTACTAAGTGGACATCTTTCTACACTAAAAATAATGTAAAAATGCAAAGTAATATATATACCTCATCCAAAAGGTATTATCATGATTTTGGATATCTTGGCGTAGTGATATTGCAGTTTATAAATGGTTTTATATTTTCTTTGCTATATATTATTATGAACAAAAAGAAGACAAATTTATCAATAATATTTTATGTGATGTATTTATATATGGTAATAGACCAAGTTAGAGATGAATATTTATTTAGCACATTTGTTCATATAAATACTATATTTAAATTTGTTGTGCTTTATTGTTTACTATATTTTTTAGAACATGACACAAAAGAAATAAAAAGCTTATTCACTAGAATAAAAAAATTTGAGGTAACCAAAAATGAAATCAAGAACAGATAATTCAATAAGAAATTTAATATTTGCTATGGCTGGACAAGGTTTAGGAATACTAATTAGCTTAGTTTCTAGACTTGTTTTTGTTAAAACATTATCTTCTGAATACTTAGGTTTAAGTGGCTTATTTACTAATATATTAACAATATTAAGTTTAACTGAACTTGGTTTTGTTACGGCAATGTCTTATCAATTATATAAGCCAATTTCAGAAAATGATAATGAAAAAATAAAAAGCTTAATCCAGTTTTACAAAAAAGTATATATATCTATAGCTATAATAATTACAATACTGGGTTTAATAGCATTACCCTTTTACAAATTATTAATGAATGAAGTACCAAACATTCCAAATTTAGACTTAATATATTTATTGTTTGTATTAAATACTTCAGCATCATACTTATTCTCTCATAAAAGATTATTGATTATAGGTGATCAACAAAGATATATTGCTACAGTTTATAGATACTCATTCTTTTTTATGCTTAATGTTGTTCAAATAGTAATATTGTTATTAACTAAAAATTATATATTATTTTTAGCAGTTCAAATAATGATGACTCTCGCAGAAAACATATTATTAAATAGGAAAGCAGATAAGATGTATCCATTTTTAAAGGATAAGAATGTGGAGAAAATCAATAAAAAAGATTATAAAGAAATCATCCTTAATGTAAAAGCCATGTTTTATCATAAGTTTGGGGGAGTAGTATTAAATTCAACTGATAACATCGTTATTTCAAAAGTGCTAGGATTAATTCAAGTTGGATTATACTCTAATTATATATTAATTTTGACCGCATTAAAAAATATTGTTACACAAATATTTAGTTCCGTTATTGCTAGTATAGGAAATTTGCAAGTAGATGGAAACAAAAATAAAATGACAGATATTTTTAAAAAAACATTCTTTGCTGATTATATGATTCATATAATAAGTTCTATTTGTTTAATATGCTTATTTAACCCTTTTATTAGTTTATGGCTTGGAAAAAAATATTTGTTAAATACAATCTCTGTTTATACGATTGCTATTAACTATTATTTATTTGGTATGAGAAGAACTTGTATGTCTTTTAGAGAAGCAACAGGAAACTATGATAAAGATAAATATTCTCCAGTTATAGAAGCTGTTATTAATATATTTACATCAATACTTTTGGCTAAATATTTAGGAATAGCAGGAGTAGTTTTAGGGACTATTATTTCATGCTTGCTAACTAATTTTTGGTGGGAACCTTATGTTATTACAAAGAAATCACTAACTATAAATTTAAAAGATTACTTTGCTATGTATTTTAAGTATACAATTATCGGCATTTTAATAGCGTCAGTTATTATTTTTATTAATAACTTTATTCCGTGTAATAATTGGTTGTGGTTAATATTGAAGTTTATGAGTGTAATAACTCTATCAATTGCTATATTCATTATAGTATATAGGAAAGATAAGAATTATATATTTTATAAAGATATAATAAGAAAGAAAATATTTAAAAAATTATAGGAGGTTTAAAATATGTATGATTATTTAATAGTAGGATCTGGCTTATTTGGTTCAACAGTTGCAAACAGACTTAAAAATATGGATAAAAAAGTATTAGTGATTGATAAAAGAGATCGTGTTGGAGGTAATGTATATACTGAAAATATTGAAGGAATAAATGTTCATAAATATATAATATGCCATTTAATACATTTTCTAAAATATGGAATGATGTTATAAAGAAAACTTTAGAGATTGAACTATAGAGGAAATATGAAAAAAAGAATAATTTTAATAGTAGTTTTATCATTAATAATAATTTTATGGATATTTGGAATATACAAATTAAGTTCAATGAATAATAAAAACTCCAATGGAAAAAGTTCTAACATTATTACTGTTTTTATAGAAGATGCCTTAGATATAACAAATAAATATGGAATAACTAATAGTCATCCTAATGAAGTTAAATTAGAAAAAGCGAGTGCTTTATTAAATACACCCCTTAGAAAAGTTATGCATGCTTTTGTATACTTCGTATTATCATTTTTGATTATTTTAATGGCGAATATAATATTTAAAAATAAAAGATTTGTGTTATCATTTATAATAACAGTATTATTGATAATTGCACTTGCTAGTTTAGATGAATATCATCAAATATTTGTGGTTGGCAGAACTGGACAGTTAAAGGATGTTTTAATAGATAGTATAGGTGGTATATGTGGTATAATATTTTATGGAACATATTATTTTATTTATAAATTAGGTTATAAAAGAGGTATAAAAAATGAAAAAGAGCATAATAGTTAAAATATTTTTATTATCAATTGTATTTATAATTATATTGACTGGATGTGGTAAATCAGAAGAAAAATTAACTCCTAAGAAAGAAGAACCAAAAGATGTTGTTGATATAATTGATGTTAATTCTAAAACAAGACCGCTTGCAATCTCGGTTAATAACACACCGGTTGCAGTAAAAGTGCAGGAAGGTCTTAATAAAGCTTATTTAATATATGAGATTCCTACTGAAGGTTTTACTTCAAGATTACTTGCATTATATAAAGATGTAAAAGATATAAATGTAGGAACAATTAGAAGTGCAAGACATAATTTTATAGATTTTTCATATGAAAGTGATGCAATATTTGTATCTTATGGATGGAGTCATTATGCAAAAGATGAAATGAAAAAGAATATTATTGATTATGTCCAAGGTATAGTAAGTGAAGGATCTATGTGGAGAGATAATAAAGAGCATCTTGCTACTGAACATACTGTATATTTAAACACTAATAAAGTATATGATTATGTTAAGAATAAAAAGAGTTATAATCTTGAGAGTGATAAAACAATACTTTTAAATTATAATGCAAAAGATACTGATTTAAGTAATATGGAAAATGCAAAAGAAGCTAAAAAGATAACTTTACCATATGGTAATATTACAACAGTATTTGACTATAATGAAGAAAGTAAAATGTATACTAGAATTGTAAATAATAAAGTAACTAAAGATCATGCAAGTGGAGAAGAATTTACAACTAAAAACGTAATTGTACAAAAAATTAATTATAGTGTAATGCCTGACGGAAAATATTGGGATTTAAAAACGGTTGGTTCCGGAGATGGATACTACATAACAAATGGATATGCTGTTCCAATTAAATGGAGTAAAGAATCTAGAAAGAGTAAAACAAAATATACATACTTAGATGGAAGTGAAATTAGTGTAAGTGATGGTAGAACTTATATTGAAGTTCACATTACAAAAAAGAATGTAACTATTGAATAGAGGTGACCAAAATGAGTAAAGAAAAAAGTAAAAAGAAAGTAAGAGTATTTAGTAAAATGCTATGTTTTATAGCATTACTAGTTTTAGTTGCGTTTTTATATATGATATATAAATTAAATGTACTTCCTAGTAAATATTTCTATGCAATAAGTATAACTTTAGGATTATTGTGGTTTATATATTTTATTATTTGTATCAATAAAAGAATCAAAAAAAGTATTCTTTTAATAATAAATATACTAGCGATTATATTTATTGCTGGGGAGTCATATGTGACTTATGAATTATATCAAACATATGATTTTCTAAATAATGGTATTCATGTTAAATCTACAAAAGATATTTATTATGTTGTAGTCAATAAAAACTCTGTTTATAATAATAAATCAGATATAAAAAATAAAACTGTATATTATTATGAAGACATAACTGAAATTGATAAATTAAAAGAAATAGTTACTAAAAGATTAAAAGTAACTCTGGAAGAAGTTGAAGACTATCATAACTTATTTGATGGGTTACTTGAAGATAATGAAAAAATAATATTAATAAATGCTGGAAGTTATGATGCATTGATTGAAAATGATGAAAAATATAAAGACAACTTAAAAAAGATAGATGAAATTGAATTTGAAAAAATACTTGAAAATGTTACTAGTGAATCAAACATAATGAAACAACCATTTATAGTGTATTTAAGTGGTATTGATACTAGAACTGATTCAATGCCTTCTAGAAGTCTTAGTGATGTTAATATGTTTATTGTAGTTAATCCTGATACTAGAAAAATATTGTTAGTAAATATTCCTAGAGATTATTATGTTCATTTACATGGTAAAAGTGGACTTAGAGATAAACTTACACATGCTGGTGTATTAGGAGGTCTTGAACTTTCAAAAGCCACAGTTGAAGATATATTAGGTTATAAAGCAGATTACTATGCAAGAGTAAATTTTAATTCGGTAGTTAAATTAGTTGATGCGATAGGCGGTATAACAATTAATAGTGACGTTGATTATAGTTTTAAATGTTGGACAGATAAAAGTTGTGTATTTAGACCTGGAGCTAACAAGGTTGACGGTAAATGTGCTTTAGCATTTGCTAGAGAAAGACATGCGTATAAAACAGGGGATAGACATAGAGGAGAAAATCAACAACAAGTAATACAATTGGTTGTTGATAAGTTAACTTCTTCTAAAAATTTAATTCAAAATTATGATAGAATTTTAAAAGCTTTAGAAGGAACATTTGAATCAAATTTATCAACTGATAATATAACATCTGTGGTTCAATTTCAATTAAGTGATATGAGAGGATGGGAATTTATTACATCTAATCTAAATGGAACAGGCAGTAATGAACCAACATATTCGTATCCAAATTCATCATTATCTGTAATGTTTCCAGATCAAAAAACAGTTGAAGAAGCAAAAGCAAAAATAAAAGAAGTATTGGAAGAAAAAGAAGAAGATTAATTTAATCTTCTTCTTTTGTATATTTAGTACTCATTAATGCAACACATAATGCAACATATATACTTGCGGTTGGTGCTGATACCATATGTCCACAGCTTGTGGCAATTAATAATGCTAGGATAATACCAATAGAACATATTAAGAAAGGTATTGGTTTTGTTTTTTTGTTATCTTTAATATAAACATATAAGTAATATATAAGTGGAGCAAAATATATTATAAATCCAAGTATTCCATATCTAAGCATTATGTCAAATGTATCCATTTCTATGCTTGTTAAATGATTGTTATAAGTAAAACCTAAGCCAAATGTTTTAACAGCAATACTTTCGGTTTTATATTGATCTAATGTATCTAATAAAAATGTATATCTACCACTTAATAGTTTATCAAGAACAGCTCCAAATCCAGTTAATTTTGTTTCTATAATATTATTTTTATTTACATTAAGTCTTTCTAACACATCTCTTGCGGTTGAACTAAATAATATTAAAAAGACAGAAATAATTAGTATTATGAGTGAATATTTTACCTTTTTTGGTTTTTTAGTTTTATTAGATTTCTTTTTAGTGGTTAGATGAAAGATTAAAAACATTGATACAGTTATAATAATTACTGAGAATAATGAAACTTTAGTTCCTATTATTACTAATGTAAATATATTTAATAACATTATTAAAATGTTCTTTTTATCAAGATTCAAATAAAGTAATATTAAATTCATTGATAATAAACTTCCTAGTTCATTTGCAGAATAGAACCACCCAACAACACCTTTGTATGGTGAATAACTATATGATTCAAAATAGGTGTTTGTAACAAGAGGTAAAAATATACCTATCGCATATAATAGTGTACTTACTTTTAGGGCTTTATTTAATTTTTCTTTATCTAAATCTAAATTATTTAAAAATATTAATGTAATAGGGAAGTACCAAAATTTAAAAAAGAATTTTATTTCAGATATCAAGTGGCTCTTGTCAATTGAATCATTTAGTCTCACTAACATAAATATAGAAAAATATATTAAAAAAATAACAAAATATATAATAGCCTTTTTTCTCATTTCTTTATTTATATTTTTAGAAAACAAAATATATAAAACAGAAATAAGAAAAATAATTCCTCGTACAATTATTCCCGGTGAAAAGTGAAACGTATTAAATCTTGCATTTATAGATGTTAAAACATCAATGATTGGTAAAATCATTAATGCAAAATAAAAAAAATTTTTCTTATCTTTTAATTTATTCATACTCATATATTATAATGGTATTAAAAATATTTTGTCAATCACTTTGTAAAAAATAACTTGTTAATACCTAGTTAAAATGTTATACTTTTTAGAGTAGAGGTTTGTAGTATGGGAAAAAAGATTTTTAAAATATGTAGTATATTATTTATATTAGCTTGTATAGCATTTTATGGATATAGATTTTATCATTACTATAACATATATCATAAAAATTCTAATTGGAATGAAGTTGAACATACGCCACTTTATAAAACGGTATTAACAAATTCATATGTAAATAATGATTTATCTCAATTAGAAGATGGATATGTTTATAACTATAAAAACGATAAAAACTATGTTAAATATTCTGGCAATTTATGGAGAATAGAAAAAATAGAGTCAGATGGAAAAATTAGATTAATAGCTTTAAATAGTGGTCCTATTCTTTCGAATTCATCAGTATTTAAAGAATCATTTATAAGTAAATATTTAAATGATGAAGAAAACATTATATATAGAAATCTTGAAGACCCAGATATTTATTTATCAAAAACTAGTGTATGTTTAGATGATGTATCAGATATGGAAAATATTACATGTAATGAGAAAGAAGAATATTTAATAGGTATTCCTTCAATAAGCGATTATCAAATTACTGGTGGACTAGATGGATTTATAAAAAGTGAAAGAGAATTTTGGCTAAGCAATATGAGCGAAGAATCTCAATATTATGTTTCAAATACTGGCGGAGTTAAAAAGACAAAAGTCACACACCATTATGAAATATTACCGGTAATCACTTTATCAAGTGAAGTGGAATATAGCTATGGAGATGGAAGTGTTGAAAATCCATATGCAGTTGGAAATCCGGGAACTAATTATTTAAATCAAAAGGGAATAAATGAATATATAAGTTTTAATGATAGTGTTTGGAAAATAATAGATCAAAACGAAATAGGAACCAAGGTGGTATTAGATGGAATTTTAGAAAATAAAAATATATTTGATAAAAAATATAATACTTTCGAAAATTCATATATATATAAATACTTAAATGGAGATTATTATAAAAGTTTTGCAGACGAATTAAAAGAAAAGATTGTTAAAGGAAAATGGTTTGTAGGAGTATATACTTCTGATAATGATTATGATTATAATTCTATTTATCAAACTAGTATTGAAGCAAATGTTGGACTTCTTAACATTGATGATTTAGGGCTTCTTGAATATGAAAATGTATATACTTTGACTCCTTCTGATTCTAAAAATAGCGTTGTGTATACAGTAGCTTCAGATAAAACTGTATATTCTGATTCAGTAAATAAAAATAAAAATATAAGACCAGTATTATATTTGGATTCAAATATGGCTATAAAAAGTGGTAAGGGTTCAAAAGAAGAACCATATGTGGTGGAGTAGTTTTATGGAAAAAAAGAAAAAAGATAAATTAATGATAACTGTTGTTATTTTAGATATATTAGTGTTTTTAGGTTTTTTTATAACGTATGGACCAATATCATATTTTAGAAATCTACTAATTACTACTGCAATGACAACTAGGACACACCAATACTTAGCATATATATTTTATAATGATTATATTATAAGTGAAACTATGAAAGCTAATGTTGTTAAGAAATTTGATGATACAACAGATACGAGTGCAATTAAATTCAATAACACTAATGTTGATACTGGTGTCTATGCTAATGAATATGAGGAGCAAGTTTTAAAAAGAGATGAAGGAAATGATTTATACAAAGTATTTACTGTTGAATATAAAAGAAATACTATTCATATGTTAGTAGTATATGATCCTTCAAGAATATCAATGGTACTTTCCAAAAAGATTTCGAGAGGTGGTCAAGTAATGACAGCTATTGCAAGAGACAATGAGGCAATTGCTGCTGTTAATGCATCTGGATATAATAGAAATAGAACAACTGGTGCTTTAACACCATACGGAGCTGTTATTTCAAGCGGTAAGATAATTTCTGGTTCTCCGGGGACCAATCAACTAATAGGGTTTAATGAAGATAATGTCTTAGTACTTACTTACGATGATGCAGAAACTGCAATAAAAAATGGAATGAGAGATGCAATGACATTTGGACCTTTCTTAATAATGAATGGTGAAAAAGCCGAAATGAAAGGTGATGGTGGTTGGGGGTATGCTCCTAGAACTGCTATTGCTCAAAGAAAAGATGGGATAGTTTTATTTGCAGTTGGAGATGGAAGAGGTAAAGGTTCACCAGGACTTTCAATGGTCCAACTTGCAGATTTCTTATATCAATATGGTGCATATAATGCTGCTAATTTAGATGGGGGAGGATCTTCAATGCTAGTTGTTAACAATAAATTAGTTAATGATCCCGGAGGATATTCTTATACTGGCGAAAGATATGTATGTAATGCATGGATATTAAAATAAAAAGGTATTTAGATGCCTTTTTTATTTTATTTTTGATGTTTATGTGATAAAATATAGTTGAAAAAAGAGGTGTATTTATGAACGGTAATAGATATTTTCTAATGATGACTGATGATACCGAAACAAGAGTCTTTCGTACCGATGAAGAATATGAAAACTTTTTAATTAATTATGCTAAAAACAATAAGAATACTAAGAATCAATATGTATATGGGAATTTTACTGTTTTAAATGGTGATCCGAGAGCTAGAGTCATTAAATATACTATATATAAAAAAATAACTAAATCTTATGATTTAGATAAAATTGATAAATTTTTAACAGAACAGGTGGAAGATCAAAAAGAATTAAAAGAAAGATTTAAAACAGATGTGGGTGATGGTACAGGTAAAGTATATGTTGGTTATATGTATGGTGGTCAAGCAAAAACATTGCCTATATTTTATAAAAAAGATAAACAGTATACTGTTTATGAATCATTAAGGAAATTAATGCTGGATAAAATATTGGATAAAAATTTTTTATCTAATATTTGGACTAATCCTAAACTTAATCAAACAGAATATCGTAAAAAAATTGCATTGCATTTAGAAAAAATTCAAAATGCATATGGAAGATATATAATGCATATGACTTATGAAACAAGTAGTATTAAAGATGCTGTATCCGATTTTGTAAAAGCTTGGTGCACAAAAGATGGTGAGATTAATCAAAGATATGTAAGAGAACTTGGTTCAATAGTTAAAAATATAGTTGAAAAGCCAGTAGAAGAAAAACTTAGTAAAGAAGAAGATATCGAAATAAAAGGTAAACATGATGATGATTCAAATAAAAATAAGCCAAAAACAAAATCTCGTAAAAGAGATGATCATGAAGGAATGGAACCTTTATTCTAAAAAGCGACAAATATTATTTGTTGCTTTTTTTATAATGTAATAAAGGTGATAATGTGAAAGTTTATATTGACATATTAATTTTAATAAATTTCTTTTGTGATTTTTTAATTTTATATTCAGTATCCATATTATTAAGAAGGAACACTAAATTAAGAAAACTTATATTATCAGCTTTATTTGGGAGTCTGAGTATAATAGTTTTATTTGTTAAATTAAACAACTTGCTTTTGTTTTTTTTAAAATTTTTATTAGCTATTATTATGATTCTAATAGCTTTCGGATATAAAAACATAAAATATTTTTTAAATAATCTAGTTTATTTCTTTTTGAATAGTTTATTACTAGGTGGATTTATATATTTAATAAATTTGAAATTAAAAAATAATATAATTAATTCTTTATTTAATAATATAGTTTTATTAATCATATTTGCCCCATTAATAATTTATATATATACAAAATATTTATTGAAAATAAAAAAATTTTATTCATTAAAATATAAAATTGACATATATATTAAAGGACAAGTTATTAATATAACTGCTTATAATGACACTGGTATGAATATTTTAAATCCATATACTAAAATACCAATTATTATAATTGATAAAGGATTACTAAATGAGAAAAATTTAAAATATTTATTAATCCCATGCAATACAGTAAATGATTCTTTTTTGATGAAGTGTTTTAAGGCAGATAATGTTTTTGTTAATGGAATAGGAAATATACAAAAGGCTTTAATAGGTATTTCTCCTACGAAAATAAATATTGAGGGGGTAAATTCACTAATAAATAAAGATATATTGGAGGATAATTATGAAAATAATAGAAATAATAAAAAAATTGTTAAAAAGAAGTAATGATATTTATTATGTGGGGAGTACAGATATTTTACCACCACCACTTTCTAAAGAAGAGGAAGAAAGACTAGTCTTATTAAGAGAACAAGGGGATAAAGAAGCAAGAAATAAACTTGTGGAACATAATTTAAGGTTAGTTGTCTTTTTATCTAAAAAATATGATGGAAGCGGATATGATCTTGAAGATTTGGTAAGTATCGGAACAATTGGATTAATAAAGGGAGTAAACACTTATAAACTTGATAAAAACATTAAACTTGCAACTTATGCATCAAGATGCATTGATAATGAAATATTAATGTTTTTAAGAAAGAATAAAAGAAGAAAAATAGAAGTAAGTTTTGAAGATTCAATTAATTTTGATAGTGAAGGAAATGAATTACATCTTGAAGATGTACTCGGTACAGAAGATAACTTAGTAGAAAAAGAATATGAAAATAAAATAGATAAAAAAATATTATTAGATGAGATTGAAAATTTAAATGATAGAGATAAAGAAATAATAATTATGAGATATGGACTTATGAATAGTGAAGAATATACCCAAAAAGAAGTGGCAGATAAACTAGGTATTAGTCAATCTTATATATCTAGAATTGAAAAAAAAGTAATAAAAAAATTAACAAATTTATTAAAAGTATAGAAAATATACTTTTTTTTTGTAACTTTCCGTGATAAAATGTATTTAGATAAAAATAGGGAGTGATATTATGGAAGAATTACAAGAACTATTAAATGAAATAAAAGAGGGGACATCTGCTACTCAATCTGCTGTAAGCAAGTTAGAAAGAAGACTGAAAGAGTTAATAGAAGAGAAAAGTGCTCAAATGGAGTCACCCGAATTAGAATCTATACCAGTACCAGTTTCAGAAGAAATAACTGAATCAGTTGATGAGGAGACAAAAGTAGAAGCAAATGAGGAAATAAAACCAGAAGTTAAAGAGGATATTCCATTAGAATCACCTGAGTTATTACCTATTAATGAACCTGTTATAGATGAATTAAATCTAAATGATGAAAAAGAAGAGACAGATGTTAAAACAGAAGAAATTTCAGAAAGCCACGAAGAATCTAATGCGCCATTATTAGAAGAAGTTCCTAAATCAAATGAAGAATTATTAGAAATTAAGGCATATAAACAAGGTCCTTCAAATGTAAGTGAAATTAAAGGATATTTTACTTCTGAAAAATTGAAGGCAACTATCGATGGGTATGAGGAAACTCCCAGTTTACCAATAGAACCAATTAGCATGAATGTACAAGAAGAACAACCAATTAGTTCTGCTGATGAAGAAGAAGCAGTAGAAAGTGAAATGGCTTCAGAAAATGTTCAAGAACCAGTTGAAGAACAACATAATTTAGTAATGCCAAATGAAATTGCTAGTACTCAAGTTGGTGAAGAATTGCCATCAGAAGAACCGGAAATTAAAAGTGATCCAGAAGCGGTTGCTCAAAATCTTGCAAATAATTTAAGTAGTATGAAAACAGTTGAAGAAATACTTGCTAGTATGGACTTAGAAGGAGGAAAGGGAAGATAATATGGAGAATAGAACAAACCAAGTTATTGAACTTTCTAATGGAAAAGAATATTTAGTCATAAGACAAGTCGTATATAAAGGTGATACTTATTATGTAACTAGTGAAATATTCAATGATGGTGAAGATTTTAACAAAGAATTGACTTTTTTAAAAGAGATAAAAGAAGAAGATAAATCTTATGTTGATATAGTTGATGATAAAAATATAATAATAACAATTTTAAAACATATAGCTTAGGCAAATACTTAAAGTATTTGCTTTTTTATGTTTAATAAATTTAAAAATAATACATAATATCCATGAAAGGATTGTTATGGCAAAATATAAAGTTGAGATATGTGGTATTGATACAAGTAGTTTAAGAACTCTTAAAAATGATGAAATGGTTAAACTATTCAAGGCTTATCAAAGTGGTGATGAAAGTGTAAAAGAACTACTTGTGTATGGAAATTTAAAATTGGTGTTATCTATTTTAAAAAAATATCAAAGTAAGGTTGATAATTTAGATGATTTATTTCAAATAGGTTGTATTGGTTTAATAAAGGCCATAGACAACTTTGATTTATCATATGATGTTAAGTTTAGTACATATTCTGTACCTATGATAGATGGAGAGATTAAAAGGTATATTAGAGATAATAATGCCGTTAGAATAAGTAGAAGTATTAAAGAAACCGCATATAAAATTATAAAATTTAAAGATGATTTTGTTATTCAAAATAATAGGGAACCTTCAACAGATGAAATTGTTAAATATTTAGGTATTCCAGAATATGAGGTGTCTAATGCATATATGTCTTTAAAAGAACCAATGAGTATTTTTGATCCGATTTATAGTGATGGAGAAGATGAAATATACTTACTTGATCAGTTGGAAGATAAAAAAGATAACCCAGATATGGATGAAATATTAAATTTAAGGAAGGCGCTAAATAAATTAAAGCAAAGGGAAAAAGACATTTTAATAAGTAGATATGTTATTGGTAAAACTCAAATGGAAATAGCTGATGAGATTGGCATATCACAGGCACAAGTGTCTAGACTTGAAAAAAATGCGATTGAAAATGTAAGGAGACTTTCTACATAATAAACTATTTTTTTTAGCATATACTTTATTAGGTGGTATCATGAGACTATCAGATATGCAAAAGAAAGATATAATACTTTTAAAAGATGGAAAAAAATTGGGTAAAATAATAGATGCTGAAATAGAGATTAATACTGGAGTTTTAAAAAAATTATTGGTTGAAAAGAAAAGTATTAAAAGTTTATTTACAAGTGAAGGTGATATGTTAATTGCTTTTAATCAAATTAAAAAAATTGGAGAAGATGTTATTTTGGTTGATACACCTAGATAATATCTTTTTTTTATGGTATTATTTATTCATGAAAAAGAAAAATATATTAATAGTTTTAAGTGTTACCTTACTTATTATGGTAGATCAAATAAGTAAATCCTTGATATCAAGATATGTAATAGAATATAGTGATATAAAATTAATACCTAATTTTTTAAATTTTACATATATTAAAAATTATGGTGCAGCTTTTGGTATTTTAGAAGGTAAAACAATATTTTTTATAATTATGACCATATTAGCGTTATCTTATTTAATATATGAACTTATTAAGAATAAAGATAATAAATATTATTCAATATCTTTAGTGTTAATAATAAGCGGAATAATAGGAAATTTTATTGATAGAATATTTTTTGGATATGTAAGAGACTTTATAAGTTTTAAAATATTTGATCCAGTATTTAATATAGCGGATTCTTTTATAGTTATAGGTGTAGTAATATTTCTTTTTTATAGTATAGTAGGTGAGAAAAATGAAAACAAAAAAAGAATGGATAAATAATAGATTAGATCAAGTTTTATCTGTGTATCTTAATGAAAGCAGAAGTTTTGTTACGAATCATATTAAAAATGGGAACATATTAGTGAATGATTCAAAAGTTAAACCTGGCTATTTATTAAAAAAAGATGATGATATTTTTATTGGAGATTTAAAAATAGACACATCTATTAATCCAGAGAATATACACTTGGCTATTTATTATGAAGATGAATACTTAATGGTTGTTAATAAGCCAAGTGGTATGGTAGTTCATCCAGCGCCAGGAAATTATCATGGAACTTTAGTTAATGCATTAATGTATCACACTAAAAGTTTAAGTGATATAAATGGAGAGATGAGACCTGGTATAGTTCATAGAATTGATAAAGACACTTCTGGATTATTACTTATTTCTAAAACTAATGAAGTTCATAGAATACTAGCGGAGGATTTTAAAAATAAAAGAGTTAAAAGAAAGTATTTGGCTTTAGTTCACGGAATAATTGATGCTAATAATGGTAAAATTGACGCTCCGATTGGAAGAAGTGAATTAGATAGAAAAAAGATGTCTGTAACAGATAAAAACAGTAAAAAAGCTATTACTAATTTTACTGTTAAAGAAAGATTTAAAAATTATACATTAGTTGAGTTAATTCTTGAAACTGGTCGTACTCATCAAATAAGAGTTCATATGGCTTATATAAATCATCCGGTTGTTAATGACCCTGTTTATAGTAAGATTAAACCTATAAATAACTATGGTCAAATGTTACACGCATATTATATAGGATTTACTCATCCAATTACAAAAGAATTTTTAGAATTTGAGTGTCCGTTAGAAAAAGAATTTATTAATATTATGGATTCTCTTAAAAATTCATAACGTAAACACTGAGTGAAACTATTAATGCATATGCCGAAAATGCGATATAGGGTATCAAATAATATGATGCCCTTTTATTTATTTTTTTAGTTTCAATAAATAAAAATACTGTACTTATAAATGTAATAGCAGCCATTACAAATGCTAAAAAAGGACTCATAAGATAAAAGAAAGCAAATGAGAATAATTGATTACCTAAATAATTGGTTATAAGTATATAAAAGTAGTCTTTATTTTTTAATATATTTGTGTTTTTACTGACCATATAAATACTAATAGATATTAAAATATATAGTATTAACCAAGTAATACCTATAACTTTTCCTGGTAATGCAAACGAAGGTATATTTAAAGCTTCATAAAAATCTTTGTTATATGGAAATATAATGCCACTTATTAACCATGGGAGTAAAATTAGTAAAAATTTTAAAACTATATTTAATTTATTTTTCAAAATATCCACCTCTTTACTAATTCTATGAAAAATAATATAATATTATTAATGATTTTTAGAAAGAGAGATTTAAATGGAACTAGTAATAAATAAAAAAGATGATATTGTTATGAAAATTCTTCATTTCTTTGTTACTGAAGAAAATTATAAGCCAGTTATACTAAAAGGGGTTCAAAACGAGATATGGCTTGAGAACTTTGATAAAGATCCAAAATTAATTAGAATAAATATAAATTATATACATAATAACATTCAATATGATAATGATTTATATAAAGCAAATGTTATTAGAAAAAATATTGGAAGAAAAACTTTATCATTAAGAACTAATGTATTAAATCTTTTAATCGATGCGAATGATGATGTAAAAGTAACTGATGATAAAAATATTTTTACTTTAAAAGTAAATAAAATAGGTGATTTAAAAAGGAATAAATTTATTAACAAAATATTTCCTGGCATAAAAGAAAAATTAGATACTAAAAAATCGGATTTAAATGAATTTGTAAAATTGACAAATGAATTAAATGAAAAAACATTTAGAGATGAGCAAAAGATGGATAGGGTATTTAAGGAAAAAAAACTTTTTGTTACTAAAACACTAATAATTATAAATGTTTTGGTTTATCTAGTTTGTGCACTTTCATTAATATATAAACCAGAAATAAACACATTAATTACTTATTATGGTGCTAATAATTATAAATTGATTCAAGCACAAGGATATTTGGGACTTTATAGACTTATAACAAGTATGTTTTTACACGCTGATATATTTCATATATTTTTTAATATGTACGCTTTATATGTTGTTGGTAATCAAGTCGAAAGATACTATGGTCCAAAAAAATATTTAATAATTTATTTTATAAGTGGAATAGTCGGTAGTTTGTTTTCCAATGTGTTTATGACTTCTAATACAATAAGTATTGGAGCATCTGGAGCAATATTTGGTTTATTTGGAGCACTTGCATATTTTAGTTATAATTATAGGGCAATATTAGGAAATTTTTTAAAAGGATCTATAATACCTGTATTGGTTATTAACTTGTGTTTAGGGATATTTATATCTGGAATAGATGTGTTTTCCCATATTGGAGGACTAATTGCTGGTATTATGACATCAATTATAGTTGGTGTTAATGGTAAAGATCAAAAACCAAATTTCAATATAGTAATTGTCTTAACTTTGCTAATTGGGTTTATGACATACATGTTGTTTATAAAATAAAAAATGGTTTAAAACCATTTTTTTATTTTCTTCTTCTTTTATAATTTTCTATAAAGACCAATTGCTTTACCCAATATTGTTACTTCTTTTAAAATAATAGGGGCCATTGTATCATTTTCAGGTTGTAATCTAAAATATCCATCTTCTTTATAAAAAGTTTTTAATGTTGCCTCATTATTTTCATTAAGTGCAACAACCAAATCTCCATTTTTTGCAGTATTAGTTCTTTCAACTATTACATTATCTCCATTATATATTCCAACATTAATCATACTTTCGCCTTGAATAAGAAGTGAAAATACTTCTTTATTCTTTGGAATCATATAAGCTGGAAGTGGAAGATATTCATCTGGGTGTTCAATAGCTTCTATTGGGTTACCTGCTGCAACTTTGCCAAGTAGGGGAATACTTACGACATCATCACTTTTTTCTAAATATTCATTAGGAACTTTTACTTCAAGAGTTCTAAATTTGGAATTTGTTTGAGATAAGTATCCTTTGTTAATTAAATGCTTTAAATGAACAAATACAGTTGCAGGACTACTTAGATTTAATTCCGTGCATATTTCTCTTACGGTAGGAGCATATCCGTTTTTAGCAATATATTTTTTTATAACTGTCAAAACTTCTTCTTGTTTAATTGTCAATTTTTCCATATCATCACCAACCTTCTAAATATATCTTAACACTAAAGTGTAAAGATGTCAAACAATTGTTTATATTTTTATTGACACAAATATTTGTTTGTGTTAAATTATATTTAGAAAAGGAAGTGATATTATGTTAAAAACAATTAAAATCAATAAAGGAGTTATAGCATTCTATATAATAATAGCATTAGTTACATTGTTATGTGTTTTCAGAATGAATAATTTGAACATCATAGGAAGTAATAGCACTTCTGAAGTTATCACTAACTGTGCTTAGTATACTTGAAGATATATTAAAATATAGTATAATGTTAATAGGAGTTGACGTTATGATTATAGATTTATTACCATTAATTAATAATAGAAATAGTTCAATAGATATAAATGAATTTGTTTCAATACCAAATGAATATTATAAGGATACTGATATTAGAGAATTGAGTAAAATTTCTGTTAAAGGAAATATTAAAGAATTAAGTGATGATGTATTTAATTTAAATATAACTGTCAGTGGAGCGATGGTCTTGCCATGTGCTTTATCACTTGAGGATGTAGATTATCCTTTTGAAATTAGTATTGATGAAGAAGTTGGTTTTGGTGATGACTTTGAAAAAAATTATAAAATTATATCAAATACACTTGATATTTTACCAATTTTGTGGGAAAATATTGTCTTGGAAATCCCAAGTAGAGTCGTAAAAGATAATGCTAAGATTAAAACAGAAGGGGATGGATGGTGCTTAACTAGTGAAGAAGAGTTAAAAAGTAACAAGTTAAGTGATCTAAAAGAACTATTAGAGATGGAGGAATAAAAATGAGATTAGACATTCAATTATTTGGTGCATTACCAGCTAGAAGAATTAGTAAGACTAGAAAAAGATTAAGAAGAACACATTTAAAGAAAGAAGCACCAACTATTACTACTTGTCCTAATTGTAATAGTCCTATTGCTCCTCATAGAGCTTGTACTAATTGCGGTTACTACAAAGGAAAAGATGTTTTAGGTAAAGAAGAAAAAGTAGAAGATAAAAAAGAATCTAAAAAATAATATTTAAATAAAATGTAAATATTTTAAAAAATGTAAAAAAAATATTTACATTTTTTTTATGTTGTTATAAAATAATTGTAGACAGTGGTAGAAAGTGGTAGAAAGTGGGGGATTGAAATGTTTATTGGTGAATATCATCATAATATTGATGATAAGGGTAGACTAATAATTCCTTCTAAGTTTAGAAGTGAATTAGGTGAACAATTCATTATCACCCGTGGATTAGATAAATGTATATTTATTTATTCTATGTCTGAGTGGAATAATATCATTAATAAACTAAAATCTTTACCTTTTACCAAAAAAGACGCTAGAAATTTTATGAGATTTTTTCTTAGCGGCGCTACTGTTTGTGAATTCGATAAACAAGGTCGAATCAGTATTACCTCACCGTTAGTTCATTACGCCAATTTGAATCATGAATGTGTAATAATTGGCGTTAATGAACGACTAGAAATTTGGGCTAAAGAATCTTTTGATGATTTCTTAACTACAAATGAGGAGGAATTCTCAGAGATATCAGAACATTTATTTGATGGTGAAGAAAATGCATAAAAGTGTTTTGTATAATGAGGTACTTGAAGGATTAAATATTAATCCTGAAGGAAAATATATTGATGCGACTTTAGGTTATGGAGGACACTCCAGTGGGGTATTAGGTTTATTGAATGAGAAGGGGTTCTTATTCGCCTTTGATCAAGATGAAGATGCAATTAAGTTTAGTCTTGATCGTTTGTCAAAGATTTCTAATAATTTTAAAATCATTAAATCAAACTTTAAAGATATGAAAAACTATATTGATGTTAGTGTTGACGGTATAATGTTTGATCTTGGAGTAAGTAGTCCACAGCTTGATACACCCGAAAGAGGTTTTAGTTACCACTATGATGCTCCTCTTGATATGAGAATGGATAAAGATGCTAAGTTAACAGCTTATGATGTTGTAAACAATTATCCAATCGAAAAACTTATTGATATATTTTTCATATATGGAGAAGAGAGATATTCAAAGAATATTGCCAAAAATATTATAAGTGCTAGACCTGTAAATACAACTTTAGAGCTTGCTGAAATTATTAAAAATAGTGTTCCAGAAAGCTATAGGAACAAATCACATCCAGCAAGAAAAATATTTCAGGCAATAAGGATTGAAGTTAATAATGAATTAAAAATATTGGAAAGTTCTATAAAAGATGCTTTTGACTTATTGAAACCTGGTGGGAGAATGTGCATAATAACATTTCATTCATTAGAAGATAAAATTGTTAAAAGAGTATTTAATAATTTATGTAAAGATTCAAATGATTTGGGGCTTCCGTATATACCTGAAGAGTTAAAAGCAAAGGCAAAATTAATTACTAAAAAGCCAATAATACCATCTGGAGAAGAATTGAGTGTTAATAATAGGAGTAGAAGTGCTAAACTTCGAATAATAGAAAAAATATAAGGAAGGGATAATATATGCAAAAGAAAAAGATATGCTTATTAAAAGGTGAAAAATTTTTATATTTTGTAATAGGTTTATTAATTATAGGTGACTTATTAGGACCTGCTTTTTCTTCTGCAATGTTGTCTAAAACTAATATAGAAGTAGAAAGTGTAAAAAGCAAAATAACTAAACAAGAAAAATTAAATGAAAGTTTATCAATGAAAATAAATGAGTTATCTAGTCTTGATAAAATTGAGAGTGTTGCAACATCTTATGGTTTAGAGTATAATAATAGTAACATTAGAATTATATCAGAGTAGGAGTATTTATTATGAAAAAAACAAGAACAGTTAGAATAAATTTACCATTTGTGATAATTGTTTTGTTTTTATTTGCTTTAATAGTTTTAAAGCTTTTTTATGTTGCATTAAGTCCAAAAGTGGACGGTATAAACCTTACTACTTTTGCAAATAATCGAAATACTAAAAAAGAAACCATCTTGGCTTCAAGAGGAACAATATATGATGCATCAGGAGAAGTGTTAGCGCAAGATGTTAATAGTTATACAGTAATTGCTTATTTAAGTCCGTCAAGGACAGAAGATATGTCACATCCTTATCATGTTGTTGACAAAGAATACACTGCTAAAATGTTGTCTCCACTTATTAATATGAGTGAAGAAAGAATACTATCGCTTTTAAATTATGATGCTTATCAAGTGGAATTAGGACCAGGCGGAAGAGGAATAACTGAACTTGTTAAAGAGCAAATTGATGCCTTAAATTTACCGGGAATTGGTTTTTCTAAAAGTATTAAAAGATATTATCCAAAATCAAATTTTTTATCATATACTATTGGTTATGCTAAAACGGATGAAGCAACAAATGAAATTACTGGTGAAATGGGAATAGAATTAAAATATAATGATATATTAACTGGTAAAAATGGATACAGAGAGTATCAACAAGATATGTATGGTTATAAAATAGCTAATACTCCTGAAATACTTGAAGAATCAGTCAAAGGTAGTGACGTTTATTTGACAGTTGACACAAATGTTCAATTATTTGCTGAACAAGCTATGTCCATAATTGAAGAGGCTGGTTCAGAATGGGCAACCATAAGTGTAATGGATGCCAAGACTGGTAAAATTTTAGGAGTATCATCATATCCTAATTTTGATCCAAATACTAAAAATATAAAATCTTATTATGATCCATTTGCATCATATACATATGAACCAGGATCAACTATGAAAATATTTAGTTTCTTAGCTGCGATGGAAAATGGAGTATATAATGGAAAAGAAACTTATAAATCTGGTACTATACAAATAGATGATGCTAGAATTAAAGATTGGAATAATTATGGATGGGGAACTATTACATTTGATGAAGGATTTATGGGGTCATCAAATGTAGCAGCCACTAAACTTGCTCAAAAACTGGGAAGACAAAAATTATTTGATTTTTATACATCATTAGGTTATGGAAAGCAAACTGGAATTGAACTTCCGAATGAACAATATGGAGTAGTTAATTTTAAATATAATACTGAAATTGCTGCTGCTTCTTTTGGACAAGGTATAAGCGTAACAGCAGTACAAATGCTTAGAGCTCTAACTGTAATCGCAAATGATGGTACAATGTTAAAGCCATACATAATTTCTAAAATAGTTGATTCAAATGGTGACGTTATTTATGAAAGTGAAAAAGAAGAGTTAGGTAAAGTTGCATCTGAAGAAAATGTTAAAAACATTAGAGAATTAATGCGTGGAGTAGTTGACGGAAGAGCAACAATGTCTACTGGTAAGAGTTATGATGTGGCTGGGTTTGACGTAATCGGAAAAACTGGTACTGCTCAAATTGCTTCAAAATATGGTGGATATTTAGTTGGTGGGACAAATTATGTAAGAAGTTTTGCTGGAATGTTTCCTAAGGATGACCCACAAGTAATTGTTTATGCTGCTGTAAGTAAACTTCAAAATGCATCTGCACTTCCAAAAGCAATAAGAGGTCTTGTAACAGATACTGGAACATATTTAGGCATAGAAAAATCTGATAAAAAAGAGGATGTCAATCAAATAAAAATGCCTAATTACATAAATAAAGATGTTGATGCATCAAAAGGGTTTTTAGAAAGTAAAGGAATTAAAGTTATTGTAATTGGTGCTGGTGAGAAAATAATTAAGCAATATCCTGATTACAAATCAACAGTTAGTCAAAATGATAAGGTATTCTTATTAACGAATGGGGTTAATTATATAATGCCAAACATGAAATCTTGGTCAAGGTCAGATGCTGAAATATATTTTTCTCTATTAAATATGAAAACCAAATTTAGTAATTATGGTTATGTAATTGAAACAAGCATAAAATCTGGCGATAAAATTGATACTAAAAATATTGTTGAGATAACTCTAGAACCAAAATATAAAAAGATAGAAGAAGAAATAAAAGAAGAAAAAGAAAATAAGAATCCATAAAACGACATATTTTTAATATTAAATATTCTAAAATATAATAAAGGTGATAAAATGAGACTTTATTATATTTTTTCTATAAAAGATGGGATTTATAAGATTACTAAAAATAATCCAGATAAGCTTTATGAAGTCATTAAAAATATATATTTATTAGATAAGAAAGATAAAAAAATAGGATATAAAGTATTTGAACGTACTTGTAATTTTTTTGATAAAAAAAATATTAATTTGCATATAAAAAATTTAAATATGGATAATTATAGTTATACTTGCTTTAGAAATAATCATGTTATAAATGATTTTTATAATAACGAAACCACAAGATTAACTATAAATTATTCACATTTATTATTAAAAACAAATATTTTGTATCCAAAATTTTTAAGTGAAATAAGAAATTTAAAGAATTTGTTTATATGTGATTTTCAAAATGAAGATTATTTCTATTTAAAAGATATAACATCTAAAAAAGAAATATATTCCTAGACTTTTAATGACTAATCTATTATAATAATTTTGAAATGGAGGGATAATTATGTTGTGGGATATTTTATATGTAGTATTTGGATTAATTGGAGGGTTTGCAATTGGATTTTTTGTAGCTAGATTTGTATTTAAAAAAGAACTAAAAAAGAATCCACCAATTAATGAAGAAATGATAAAAACATTAATGAGAGGAATGGGAAGAAATCCTTCTCAAAAACAAGTAAATCAATTAATGAAACAAATGAGTAGGTATAATTAATGAAATATAATTTTAATAACTTATATTTTTGTTTAGTAGAGTATTATGATAAAAGAGACTATAAACTAGATGTTCACGCTTTGTACAAAGATAATGACACAGAAGAATTATTAGATTTAGATTTATCTAAACCAATATTACCTTATGGTTATGAAGAAAAGTATTTTGAAAGATCCTTAATACCTTTTAGTGATATTCTTTATAAAACAAGAATATCTTGGGGAAATATGAATCTAGAAGATGTTTTAAAACTAAAAGAAAAAAATATTAGACATTATTTTGGCTTTCTAAGAATCAAATGTATCAATGATATTAAGGATTTAGAAAATACAAAACGATATACGAAAAGCAAGAAATAAAAATAGATGTTACTAATCTATATAAAAATATTTTTAAAAAATTAATATTATAATTACTTAATATACTTGATACTTGAGAGTGAATTGAAAGTCCAGAGAATATTAATGCAAACAAACATAAAGAAAATTTAATATTGAAATTAGTGCCAATAACACTAATTTTTTTAATTCCGTTTGAAAGTTCTAATAAGCTTGTTAGTATTGACTCAAAGTATATATTAGTATTTAAAAACTTATTTAATATTCCTATTAAAATTGAAAAAATAATTATATTTCCGAGGATAATCATTAATGAATTTAATGACGAACTAATAGCTTTCTTAAATGAGACAATAAAATTTACATTATTTTTAATATATAAAATATTACTTTTAAGTCTTTTATTATTTTTTATAAGTGCCCATAATATCAAATTGGTTAAATATATGATAAATAACAAAATAAATCCAGTGAAAACACTATTAAAGCCTAAATATCCAACTACAGTTATTACAAAAACTGGACTAGGAAAGTATGTTACTATTAATAATTTTTCTGCTTCTTCTAAAGATATAATTTCATTTTCAAGATAATCTTTTATATATTCTGCATTAGAGGGCATTCCGCTTAGCATTGAAAGAATTATTATAGATAAAGTAGTGCTATTGGTTTTTAATTTAGAGATATAATACGGTAAATTATAATCAATTAAAATTTTATTTAATACAAAAAAAGGGAACAAGGAAATAAATAATTTATTTATAAATAAATTTAAACCATCTTTTGAGTATCTTATTAAAATGTCTGGATTTAATAAGATAAATATTTCTAATATTAAAATTAATAATATAGTAATTAAATTTTTTCTTATTTTAATCATATAAATACCCTAATATGTTATAATATTTTATAGAGGAAAATATGAAAGAAAAGTTAAAAAAATTTTTAAGATATAATTATAAGTTAATTTTTATATATATAATATTGATATGTTTGACTGTTATAAAACTGGATTATCAAATATATACTCCTGGAGGACTACTTAATTTAAATAATAGAATTAAAATAGATAATGCTTATAAAAGTGAAGGGAGTTTTAATTTAACTTATGTTAGAGGATACAAAGGGAATATTTTATTTGTTCTTGCATCTTATATAATACCTTCGTGGGATTTAATACCTACTAAGGATATTAGAATTGATGGTGAAAGTGAAAAAGAAAATGAGGAGAGAAATAAAATATATTTAAATGATGTAAATAAAAATGCAGTTATAGTGGCATTTAAAGCACTTGGTTTAGAAGTAAACACTTATAAAAAAGGAATTAAAGTAATATACATTTATAAAGAATCTGACACTGATTTAAAAATTGGTGATGTTATAACTAGTATTAATAATATAAAAGTTACTAATACTGATGATTTAACTAATGTAGTGAGTTCTCTTAAAGAGGGACAAAAAATCAATTTAAAGGTAACCAGAAATAACAAGGAACAAAATAGATATGCGATTATAAAGAATATTGAAGGTAAGCTTTTAATTGGAATAGCAATTCAAAATGAAATTGAAATAAATACTGATCCTGAAGTAAGTTTTAAATTTAAGAAAAATGAACTTGGACCTTCTGGAGGATTAATGACAGCACTTGAAATATATGATATGTTAACTAAGGAAGATATAACGAAAGGCTATAAAATATCTGGCACTGGTACGATTAATGAAGATGGTTCTGTTGGAGAAATTTCTGGCATTAAATATAAACTTGCAGGTGCTGATAAAAATGGTTCTCAAATATTTATATGTCCAACAAATAATTATGAAGAATGCAAATCTGAGAAAGATAAAAATAAATATGATATAAAATTAATTGAAGGTGATAATTTCAATAATGTTTTAACTAAATTAAAAGAACTACCACATTATGACAAATAATGTGGTTTTTAATTTATATAATATTTTTGGTGATTATATGAAAAAAGTTATTACTATATCAGTTATTCTTGGAATTATCTTTTCACTAATTCTTTATTTAAATTATAAAAAAAATATAAATGGTGTAAAAGAAACTGATACTTTGTATTTTATTCAAGTATCGGCTTACAAAAACGTAAAAAACATATCTGATAAAACAAAAGCATTAGAAAACTATATAGTTGTTAAAGAAGATGATAACTTGTATCATATTTATATTGGTTTAACCAAAAATTTAAAAAATTTAGAAAAAATAAAAGAGTTTTATAAAAAAAATGGCGATAATATATATGTAAGGGAAAAAGTTGTTAGTTGTAAAAATTTTATATCTGAATTAAATAATTATGAAACATTGCTTTCTTCAGCAGAAAGTAAAAAAACAGTTGAAAGAATTGAAAAAGAAGTATTAAAAAAATATAAAGAATATAATTGTGAAAATATTAGAAATGGCTAAATATGAGAAACCTAGAGAAAGATTAATTAGTCTAGGAGTAGGACATTTATCAAATGAAGAATTAATTTCAATAATATTAAAATGTGGGACTAAAAATATTAATTCTAAAGAACTGGCTAGTTTAATTTTGAAAGAAGCTAAAAGTGTTGAAAATTTAAAAGATTTAAAAATAAATACTCTCAGTAAAATAAAAGGAATAGGGGTGGTTAAATCTTGCCAATTACTTGCAGCAATTGAACTAGGGAGAAGAGTGTATTATGTAAAGAATAAAAACAATGTTCAAATAAATTCAACATCTTTAGTATATGAAACATTTAGAAGTGAATTTGATAATTCCCTACAAGAAAAGTTTTGTGCTTTATACTTAGATACAAAGAAAAATATTATTTCATTTAAAACAATATTTAAAGGTACATTGGATAATTCAGTTGTACACCCAAGAGAGGTATTTAGAGAAGCTATTCTTTTGAGTGCTGCCGGTGTAATTGTTATGCACAATCATCCATCGGGGGATCCAACACCTAGCATTAATGATGTAGAAATTACTAATAGTCTTATATATACTGGAAATATGGTTGGAATAAAATTAGTAGATCATATAATATTTGGTAAAGATAAGTATTATAGTTTTTTTGAAAATATGAATAAAAATAAAAAATAATCATATTATTTTTTAGGTGATTAAAATGACATTAGAAGAATATATGAAAAACAAAAGTGGACAAAGTAGAAGTAAGTTTATTAAAAAGATTTCTTTAAAAATAGTTTTATCAATTTTTATTTTATTTACAATATTATCTATTATAAAACTAAGTCCAAATACTAAAAATGCAATTAAAAAAGAACTATTTGAAACTAATTTTAATTTTTCAATAGTAAATCAATTCTTATCAAAGATATTTCCTAAAGAAGTAAACATTTCAGTAAATGATGAAGGTATAAAATATAAAAAGTATTCTAATTATTTAGATGGTGTTATGATTGAGATGAGTGATGGTGAAAGTGTCAATTTAATAGATAGTGGTATAGTAGTATTCATAGGCGAAAAAGAGAATTATGGTAAAACAATTATAGTTCAACAAAGTAATGGAATAGATGTATGGTATGGAAACGTAGACAATATAAGTGTTAACTTATATGATTATGTTAATAAAAATACAGCAATAGCAACTTCTAAAGATAAATTATATTTAGTATTTCAAAAGAATGGAGAATTCTTAGATTATAAAAACTATATTTAATAAAATACAAATAAGTTATATTACATATATAATTATTCTTTTGTGCTTTTTATCAGGTTATTTTAGGCAAATATTTATATTATTATTTTTAATTTTATTTCATGAATTAGGCCATCTTTTTATAGCGTGTTTATTAGGTTATAAAGAATCAAGTATAGTTATTTATCCATTTGGAGGAATAACAAAATATAAATTTAAATTCATCTATGTTAGAAGAATTATTTATTTTAATTGGTGGTCCTTTGTTTCAGGAAATTCTTTATTTAATATTATTAGTATTATATAAAATAAATTTAATATCTACTATAAATTTTGATATATTAAATTTATTTCACAAGAATCTATTATATTTTAATTTTTTACCAATAATTCCTTTAGATGGATCTAAGTTATTACTTTTGATATTAGAAAAAATATTTCCATATAAAAAATCAAATATTGTCCTGGTTATTGTTTCGTTTGTTTCAATATTTTTATTCGCCACATTCGAAAAAAGATTAGTATTTATATTACTTGCATGTATATTAATAAAATCAATAGTGGAAGAAGCAAATATGGTAAATATTAAGTATAATAAATTTTTGGTGGAAAGATATTTAAAGGATTTCAATTTTAAAAAAGGAAAGTCAATAAACAGTATTGAAAAAATTAAAAGAAGTAGAAAGCATAAAATTATAGAAAACAATAGGGTTTATACTGAAAAAGAATATCTAGATAAATACTTTAAATGATTGACTTAAAGTGTGTTTTATGTTAAAATCTATTTTGTTTGTTGAGATTCTTTCTCTACAACCGCACTAAAAAGGTTTTAAAACATATGTTACCTTAAAGGCGAGTCTGATTGAAGGAGGTAAAAAATGAAAGCAATATTTGTTACAGGTGGTAAACAATATTTAGTAAATGAAAATGATGAAATTTTTGTTGAAAAATTAGATGTACCAGCTAAAGAAAAAATTTCTTTTAATGAAGTTTTATATGTTGATGGTAAGGTTGGAAATCCTTATGTAAAAGGTGCAACTGTTACTGCAGAAGTTTTAAAACATGGTAAAAACAAAAAAATTAGAGTTTTTAAATATAAACCTAAAAAGAAATATAGAAAAACTCAAGGTCATAGACAACCATATACTAAACTTGTTATTAAGAAAATAGAAGTGAAGTAATTATGTTATTAGTAAGCATTAAAAAAAATAATGATATTATAGAAAGCATATCATTTAAAGGTCATGCTTTATATGATGATTATGGGAAAGATATTGTTTGTGCTTCGGTTTCTTCGATTTATATAACTACAATAAATGCAATTCTTACGTTTGATAAGGATGCAATCAGTTATAATAAAGAAAATAAAGTTAAAAACATAAAAAAAGATGATATTACTAATAAGTTATTAAATAATATGGTTAATATGTTAAAAGAACTTGAAGAAAGTTACAAAAAAAATATAAAAATAGTGGAGGAATAATATGAATTTTTTAAATTTAAATATACAATTATTCGCATCTAAAAAAGGTGTTGGTTCTACTAAAAACGGAAGAGATTCTGCAGGTCGTAGATTAGGCGCTAAAGTAAGTGATGGAGAACGTGTTACTGCTGGTTCTATTATTTATAGACAAAGAGGAACTAAAATTTATCCTGGAGTAAATACTGGAATGGGCAAAGATCATACATTATTTGCTAAAATTGATGGAATAGTTAAATTCGAAAGAAAAGGTAGAGATAAAAAACAAGTAAGTGTTTATGAATAAACACTTCTTTTTTTATATGAAAGAGTAATAAATCATTCTTTTTTTCTTTTAAAAAGTCTTTTAAATATTATGGTTATGTGTTAAAATACTTTATAGAGGATAAGAAATAAGTATGGGTAAAACAACATTAATATTTATACTTTGTGGGATAATTTTAATTGGGGTAGCAGCAATAGCTGGTACGTTGTTTTTGATACATCATAAAAAGAAGGAAAGTAGAAAAAAGGAAATTGAAAGATTAGAAACTGAAAAAAATATGATTATTTCTCCTGAAATATTAAGTGAATTATCTCAAGTTGAAGCATTAATAAATAATAGTTATTTGGCCAAAAAATTTAAAGATTGGAATAAAAGATTTAATGATATAAGAGATAATGAACTTCCTAAATTAACAGATAAAATATTGGAATTAGAGGTTTTACTTGAAAATAACAATTTTAAAGAATTGGATTTTTTGTACCCTAAGTATGAGCTAGAGGTTTATTATTCAAAAACCAAAATAGATTATTTAGTTGAAGAAATTAGAGAGATTACTTTATCAGAGCAAAGAAATCGTGAGGTTATAACAAGACTCAAAACTATTTACAGGGAGATAATTAATAAATATAACGCATCTAAAAATGATTATAAAGAGATTGGAAGTTCAATCGAATTGCAATTTGAGAATATTGATAAATTACTTGCGGCTTTTGAGTCAGCGATGGATAAAAAAGAATATGAAAATATTGGTAAAATTGTAAAGGGAGTATCAAATTTAGTTCAAAATATTAAAATGGTTATTGAAGAATCTCCTACAATTATATTTATGGGTAAAGTTGTAATACCAAAAAAGATTAATGAAACAAGAAATGTATATAAGAAAATGACTAAAGATGGTTATAATTTAGAATATTTAAATATAGATTATAACATTGAAGAAATAAACAAAAAATTAAATGATATTATTGATAGATTAAAAGTTTTGAATTTAGAGGATTCTATATTTGAACTTAAAACTATGCTTAGTTATTTGGAATCTTTGTATACAGATTTTTCTAAAGAAAAGACTAGTAAAAAATTATATGAGCAAAATATATTTATAATAAATGAAAAGATTTCTAGAATGTTTAGGCTTATTAAAAATCTTTATGCAGAGCTTAATGATATTAAAAGTTCTTATGATTTATCAGATGATGAATTGAAACTTGTTGAAGGCATAAGAAAAGAACTTGTCGGTTTAAGAGATGAATATAAAATTTTATCTGATAGAACTCAAACAAAAATTATACCTTATTCTAAATTAAACGGTAGTTGTGAAAACCTGCTTATTAAAATAACAACAGTTGAAGATAATTTAGAAATGACTTTACGCAATTTAGGAAGCTTAAAAGAAGATGAAATAAGAGCCAGAGAACAATTAATCGAACTTAGAGAAATATTAAAGTCATCTAAACATAAAATTAGAGATTATAAATTACCAATGATACCTAAAAAGTATTATATAGAGCTTGAAGAGGCCGGAGATGCGGTAGAAGAAATAATCAAAGAATTAGATAAAAAACCAATCTCAATTAAAACATTAAATACAAGAGTCGATACAGCAAGAGATTTAGCGTTAAAGTTATATAACACTTGTAATGAAACTTATAAAACTGCTTCTATGGCTGAACTTTCAATTGTTTATGGAAATAGATATAGAAGTTCAAATAAAGAAGTCGATGCAGGGCTTGTAAAAGCAGAAAGAGAGTTTTATAAAGGAAATTATAAAGATTCTTTAGAGATTGCAATTAATACATTAAATATTGTTGAACCAGGAATACACAAAAAGTTGCTGGGTGTTTATCAAGATTAGAGGGTGAGGTATTATGCCAAAAAAGAAAGTTAGAAAAGAAGAACCAAAAAAAGGATTTCAATATAAAAAAGAATTAGAAGGATTATTTTTAATTCTTTTTGGCATTGTTGGATTTGGTAATTTTGGAATAGTCGGAAATATATTTAAAAAGTTTTCAATATTTATGTTTGGAAACTGGTATGTTGTTTTACTTGCACTATCATTCATATTGGGAATATATTTAATTCTTAGAAGAAAAAGACCAAATTATTTATCAGCTAGACTAATTGGACTTTATACAATCTTAATAGCCATACTTTTGTATTCACATTTGGGATATATTGAAAGTGCAAAGTTAGAAGGTGTAGAAATACTTAGAACAACTATTGACAATGTTATGACTGCATCTGCAGACATTGGTGAAATTAATACTACTGGTGGTGGAATAATAGGTGCATTATTTTGTTTTCTATTCGTAAAACTTTTTGCACTTGAGGGAACCAAAATAGTAGTGGTTGTTTTAGCTTCTTTTGGCGTAGTCATGTTATTTGATTTAAATATTGCAGATGTATTCAAATTATTATTAAAGCCATTTAAGAATATAGGAAAGAAGAAAGATGAAACACCTGAAGAAGTTTCTGAAGAGATTTCTTCAAAAGATACTACAGCAAAAGAAGAAACACCAGAAGAAATTGATAAAAGAATAGTTATAACTAGCATGGATGATTTAAGGACTAAAGAGCCAATTGCTTATGAAGCACCTGAACATGTAGAAGAAGTAAAACTTCCAATAAATGATAGTGAAGAAAAACCATATAAATTACCATCAATTGATTTATTAGAGGATGGGCCAAGTGCTGGTAAAATAAATTCTACCGAATTCATAACTTCAAATACAAAAGTAATTGAAAGAGTACTAAGAGATTTTTCTATTATTGGTAAAGTAGTAGAAGTACATCAAGGGCCCGCTGTAACTCAATTTGAAGTTGAATTAAAATCAGGTACAAAAGTAAGTAAAGTATTAAGTATAAATAGGGAAATAGCTTTAGCTCTTGCGGCTAAAGAAGTTAGAATACAAGCACCAATACCTGGTAAAAGTACTATTGGAATTGAAATACCTAATATGACACTTCATCCAGTTGTTATGAAAAAAATATTACTTGATAAAAAGATGGCTAAATACGCTAATAATAAATTAGTTGCTCCTCTTGGAATGAATATCATGGGTGAGAGTGAGTACGTTGAAATTAACAAAACGCCTCATATGCTTATTGCTGGTGCTACAGGTAGTGGTAAATCAGTATGTATAAATAATATAATTACTACAATATTATTAAGAGCAAAACCAGATGAAGTAAAACTTGTTTTAGTGGATCCCAAAAAAGTTGAATTAAATGTATATGACAACATTCCTCATTTATTAATACCAGTTGTAACTGATCCTAAAAAAGCATCCGTTGCATTACAAAAGATTGTAATCGAAATGGATCATAGGTATGATATATTTAATGAATCTTTAACTAAAAATTTGGAAACATATAACGAATATGTTGAAAAATATAATAAAAAACACCCAGATCAACCTAAAAAGAAATTACCTTATATTTTAGTCATTATTGATGAACTTGCGGATTTAATGCTAGTAGCTGCTAAAGATGTTGAAGAATCTATTATGAGAATTACTCAACTTGCAAGAGCAGCTGGTATTCATTTAATAGTTGCAACTCAAAGACCATCAACGGATGTTATTACTGGATTAATAAAATCAAATATACCAACTCGTGTTTCTTTTGCAGTTTCTTCTAGTATAGATTCAAGAACTATTCTTGATGCAACAGGAGCAGAAAAGCTACTTGGAAAAGGTGATATGTTATTCTGGCCAATGGGTGCAATTGCCCCAACTCGTATACAAGGTAGTATGTTAAAAGATGAAGAAATTAAAAGAGTTGTTGATGCTGTTAAAAAACAAAATTCAACACCAAATTATGATGAAAATATGATAGATTTAACAAAAGCAGCACCAGTTAATAATTCAGTCTCTTCTTATGAAGGTGATTCAAATGAAGAAGATCCGTTATATAATGAAATAGTGGAATTCGTAATAAAGACTGGTAAAGTGAGTGCATCATTACTTCAAAGAAAGTATCGTCTTGGATATAATAGAGCTGCAAGAATTATTGATATATTAGAGGAAAAAGGAATAATTGGTCCACAAAATGGAAGTAAGCCAAGAGAAGTTTTGGTTAAATTGGAAGGGGATAATAATCAAATAGGAGGTTAATATGCCAACACCACATATAGAAGCAATAGAAGAAGATATTGCTAAAATAGTAATAATGCCTGGTGACCCTAAAAGATGTGAATATATTGCTAAAAAATTCTTAAAAGGAACAAGAATTATAAATAAGTTAAGGGGAGCCACTGCATATACTGGTTATTTTAAAAACACTAGAATAACTGTTTTTCCTAGTGGAATGGGAATTCCTTCAATGGGGATATATTCTCATGAACTTTTTGATATTTATAATGTAGATACAATAATAAGAATTGGAACGACTGGTTCATATGATGAATCATTAAAAGTATATGATTTGTTTTTAGTTGATAGTGCTTATAGCAATACTAATTATGACGAAGAGGTACTTGGTAAGAGTATAAATATAATAAATAGCAGTTTAGAATTAAATACAATAATTGATAAAACTGCTAAAGAATTAGGGTTAAATTTAAGAAGAGGTAGAGCATTCACTACTGATGCTTTTTATAGTAACCCTAAAACAACTATGGATCTTGCTTTAGAAAATAATTGTTCTGTTGTCGAAATGGAATCTTTTGCATTATTCTTAAATGCTAAAAAGTATCATAAAAGAGCAACTTCTATATTAACTGTAACAGATGAAATATATTCTGGTAATCAAATGACAGCCAAAGAAAGAGAAATTAGACTCAATTCAATGATAAATTTAGTTTTAGAATCTATCATTAAAATTTAAAAATAGGGAATAATAACTTGGGGAGGTATAATATGGAATACAAAAAGATAGTAAAAGAAAAATATAATGTTCATATTATAAATACAAATAGATTTAAAACAGTTTCATTAAGCGTTATTTTTTCTAATGAATTTAATAAAAATGACATGCCATATTTGAATTTATTGACGAAAAATTTGATTAGTTCAACAAAAAAATATAAAACATCATCGTCATTGGCAATACTTGGCGAAGAACTTTATGGTTCTTCTGTTTCGGCTTCTTTTGGTGTTAATGGAAATATTGAACGTATGATGCTTTCTTTAGAATTTTTGAATCCTAAGTATACTGAACATTCTATGATTAAAGAAAGTATATTTTTTTTAAATGAATGCTTATTTAATCCAAATGTGAGTAACAATTGCTTTGATAATAATTATTATGAAATTAATAAAAACAATATTATTAATGGATTAAAGTCAATAAAAGATAATCCATATTCATATGCTTTCATTAAATATAAAAATGAAATGTATAAAGGAACTCCTATTTCTTATAATTTATATAATGATATAAAAAAAATAGAGACAATAAAAAATGAAGATGTATATAAATTTTATTTAAAACTAATTAAGAGTTTTAAAATAGATATATTTTTAATTGGCAATATAACAAATGAAAATGAATATATAAAGTATTTAGATAAAATGTTTTCAAAAAATGAAAATAATTTTAATGCTAAATTAAACTATGAAATAAATACTTTAAATGTAGATAAAAAAACATTAAAAGAAAAAAGAAAATTTAGTCAATCCCAATTATTTATAGGTTATACATTTGAAGATTTAACAGATTATGAAAAAAAATATGTTTTAACTTTTTATAATGCAATATTAGGCGGTATAAATAATTCATTATTATTTACTGAAATAAGAGAAAATAATTCATTATGCTATTCAATTGATTCATTTATAACTAGAGAACCATATTCATTAGTAATTGAGACTGAAATAGATAAGTCTAATTATGATAAAGGGGTAAAATTAATTGATGAAGTAATTAAAAAAATGAAAAATAAAAAAGATGTTGAATTATTATTTAATACTGCTAGAGAACATATAAATACTTCATTAAATAATTTTTATGACAGTATCATAACAATGATAGAACATTATTATAAGAAGGAATTTTGTGATACTGATGATATTGAAACTAGAAGAGAAAAATTTATGAATGTTTCTTTAGAAGACATAATTAAATTAAGTAAAAAAATACACAAAAAAGTGACTTATTTATTAGAGGGGGATATGAATGAAAAAGATAGTATTTAATAATTTAGATGAATATGTATACGAAGAAAAACTCTCTAATGGAGTAAGAGTGTATTTATATCCAACTGATAAAACCAAAAATTTTTATATGACAGTTAGTGTTAAATATGGCGGCAAAATTAAAGAATATTCAGTAAATGGTAAAAAGTCTCATAAGATAATACCTGGTACCGCACATTTTTTAGAACATAAAGTGATGAATTTTACTAGTAGGAAAACAGCATCTAATAAAATAAATGAACTGGGTTTATATGCTAATGCATATACATCTTTTGATATAACAAATTATAATATGTATGGTTCAAAAGATCCGATTGCTTCTCTAAAACTATTATTAGATTTATTTTATAATATAAACATAACAGAAGAAAACGTTAAATCAGAAAAAGGAATCATTAGTGAAGAATTTAAAATGTATAATGATAACCCTAATTTTAGAATAAATAAACAGATAGTTAATAATGTATTTAAAAATTCATATCTAAAAGATATATTAGTTGGTGATTTGACTCAAATTAATAAAATAAATGTAAAAGAATTAATAAAAGTTTATAATGATTTTTATACAACAAATAATACCTTTATTATAATAACTGGTAATTTTAATTTAGAAGAAACTATTAAGTTTTTAAAAGATTATATGAAGGATATAAAATCTTCAAAAAAAGATATTAAAATTATTAAGCAAAGAGAATCCAAAGAAATAGTAAATAAATATATGGAGATAGAAGAAAGCATTTCTATACCAAGAGTAATATATTCATTAAAAATTAAAAAAAATGATATTAAAATATCTAATAAGATACTTAAAAGATTTTATTTAAACTTCATATTTTCATCCTTGTTTAGTAACACTTCTGATATATATGAAAACTATAAAAACAAATCATTAATGTATTCAATGAGTTATGATATAACAGATGCTGGTTCTTATTATTTAATGAATTTAAAAATGATAACTGATAGACCAGATGAATTGATTAAAAATATAAAAAAAGATTTAAATAAACCATTTATAAATAAAGCAACTTTTTTAAGAAAGAAAAAAATGTTTTTAAATAATTTAATACTAAATTTTGAAAATATAGAAGATGTTGAAGATATGATATCTAATCATATAATTAGAGTTAATCATATTATTAATAATTTATATGATTTATTAAAAGAAATGAATTATGTTGATATGAAAAAAGTTGTTAATTCAATAAATTTTGATAATTATTCAATATTAAAAGTAAATGTAAAAAAGTAAATATTTAATATATTTACTTATTTTTCTTGATTTTATGCATAAATTATTGTATATTTAATAAGTAAGTTTTTTCTTAGTTTAAAGTTTTACTCCAAACTTTATACTCAGAATTAACCGATTTGATGAAAAAGGAGGATTTATTATGGCTTTAGATAAAGCAAAGAAAGAAAGTATTGTAAAAGAATTTGGTAAAGACAAAAATGATACTGGTTCTGTTGAAGTACAAGTAGCAATACTAACTAACGAAATTAATGAACTTACTGAACATATGAAAGTACATATTCATGATTATCATTCAAAATTGGGTTTATTAAAGAAAGTTGGTAAGAGAAAAAGTTTATTAAATTATCTTAAGAACAATGATGTTAAGAGATATAAAGAACTTATCAAAAAATTAAATTTAAGAAAGTAGGCACTAAGATTTTTGGTGTCTTTTTTTATCAAAAGGAAGGTGTATTATGAAAAGAGTTTTTGAATATGAATTTTTAGGTAAAAAAATAGTAGTAGAACATGGTGAACTTGCTAAACAAGCAGGTGGAGCTGTTCTTGTTAGATATAATGATACAGTAATACTAAGTACTGCTGTAATGAGTAGTAATGTTTCAACGGCTGACTTTTTCCCACTTACTATTCTTTATCAAGAAAAATTTTATTCGGTAGGTAAAATTCCTGGTGGTTTTATTAAAAGAGAAGGAAGACCAACGGATGCAGCAACATTAACTGCTAGATTAATAGATAGACCAATTAGGCCAATGTTTGATGAGAACTTTAGAAATGAAGTACAAGTAGTTAATACAGTTTTAAGTGTTGATAATGAGTGTTCTCCAGAAATGACTGCATTATTTGGTACATCTCTTGCATTAGGAATTTCTAACATTCCATTTAATGGACCAGTTGCTGGAGTAACAGTTGGTAAAATAGAAGGTGAGTTAGTAATTAATCCTGGAGCAGAATTAATGGAAAAAAGTACTATTAATTTAACAGTTGCTGGTACAAAAGACGCTATTAACATGGTTGAAAGTGGTTCAAAAGAAGTATCTGAAGAAGAAATGTTAGAAGCGTTAATGTTTGGACATGAACACATAAAAGAATTATGCGCTATACAAGAAGATATTATTAGTGAAATTGGAGAAGAAAAAATTGAGGTTGAACTTAAAGAAATATCTGAAGAATTAAGAAATGAAGTAACTAATAATATTAAAGAGGATATGCTAAAAGCTATACAAATTAAAGATAAGCTTGAAAAATACGCTAGAATTGATGAAGTAAAAGCAAAAGCAGTTGAAGATTACAAAGAAAATCACAGTGATTCTGAAACATTAGAAGCAGACTTAAAAGATGTTAAAAAAGTTGCTGATGAAATAGAAGCATCTGAAGTAAGAAGATTAATAACGAAAGAGCATATTAGACCAGATGGAAGAGAAATGGATGAAATTAGACCATTAAGTGCTGATATTGATATTCTTCCTAGAACTCATGGTAGTGGTCTTTTTACAAGAGGTCAAACTCAAGCATTAGCAATTACTACTTTAGGAGCTTTAGGTGAACATCAAATATTAGACGGTCTTGGAATAGAAGATTCTAAAAGATTTATGTTCCATTATAATTTCCCAGCATTCTCAGTGGGTGAAACTGGTAGATATGGAGCACCAGGTAGAAGAGAAATTGGGCATGGTGCTTTAGCTGAAAGAGCATTATTACAAGTAATGCCTGATGAAAATGAATTTCCTTATACAGTTCGTGTTGTATCAGAAGTATTAGAAAGTAATGGTTCATCTTCACAAGCAAGTATTTGTGCAGGATGTTTATCATTAATGGCTGCAGGTGTTCCAATTAAAGCACCAGTTGCTGGTATCGCAATGGGATTAATAACAGAAAACGGAACTTGTGATGGAGATTATACAATTCTAACAGATATTCAAGGACTTGAGGATCATATGGGAGATATGGACTTTAAAGTTGCTGGAACAAGAGAAGGTATAACTGCTTTACAAATGGATATTAAAATTGAAGGTGTAACTAAAGAAGTTTTAAAGGAAGCACTTGCAAAAGCTAAAAAAGCTAGATATCAAATTCTAGATTTAATCGAATCAATATTAAGTGAGCCAAGAAAAGAATTAAGTCCATATGCACCAAAAACTAAAATTATGTTTATTAAACCAGATAAAATTAAAGATGTTATTGGTCGTGGCGGAGAAATGATTACTAAAATCATTCTTGAATCATCTGGAGTTAATACTGTAAATGATAAAAATGCAGTTAAAATCGATATTGAAGATGATGGAAGAGTAGTTGCATATCATACAGATCAAGCAATTCTTGATAAAGCATTTTCAATGATTGAAGAAATAGTAAAAGAAGTTGAAATTGGTGAAATTTACACTGGTAAAGTAGTAAAAGTAGAAGACTTTGGATGCTTTGTAGAACTATGGCCTGGATGTGAAGGAATGGTACATGTATCTCAACTTGATCATAAGAGAGTAGAAAAACCAAGTGATATGGTTAAAGTTGGAGATGAAATAGTAGTAAAAGCAACAGGATATGATAAAAGAGGTAAACTTAATTTATCTAGAAAAGAAGCACTTCCAAAAAAAGAAGATAAATAATGTAAATAAAAATAAAAACAGTTGACTATATTTGTCAACTGTTTTATAATTTAGATATGAAATAAAAAATAAGAAAGGAAGGATATTTAAATGAAAAATAATAAGAAAGGTTTTACATTAATCGAATTATTAGCAGTTATCGCAATACTTGCTATATTAGTAGTACTTGCTGTACCAGCTATATTGAATTTATTTAATGATTCAAGAAGAAATGCTTTTGTAACACAGGCTCAAACTGTTTATAAAGCTGCGGAAGAAGAATATTTAACAAAACAAATTACTCCGGGAGAAGCAATTACTGCTTTTTGTAATGTTTCTGGTTCAAGTGAGGCAACTTTAACATTAGAAGGAACAAATGATTTAACATATTCAATAATTTTTGATACTACTACTGGCAAGATTTCTAAATTTAAAATTTCTAATGCAAACTTCAGTATAACAAAGAATACAATCTCATCAATTTCTGATATTACCGCTGTTGATAATAGTAGAACTGCAGTAAGTGCTTGCTCATTTGACTAAATGAATTAAAAAGCAATTTTTCTAAATTGCTTTTTTTGTGGTCTTAAATTATAATGTTTATAGGTGGTAAATATGAATGATATTATTATTGGATCTCATGTTTCTTTTCTTAAGGATAGTGAACTTTATGGAAGTGTAATGGAAAGTGTTAGTTATGGTTCTAATACTTTTATGATATATACCGGAAGTAATCAAAGTGCTGAAAGAAGAGAAATAAATCATGAACTTACTATAAAGGGATGGGAAGCAATGAAAGAGTATGGAATTGATATTAATAATGTAATTGTTCATGCTCCTTTTATTGTTAATCTTGCTAATAATAAAGATGAAAGGAAGTATAATTTTTATATATCATTTATGAAAAATGAAATTAATAGATGTAAAGAATTAGGTATTCATAAAATGGTTTTTCATCCTGGAAGTAGAACTGATTTAGAAAAGCAAGTTGCTCTTAATAATATTGTTTTTGGATTAAATACTATTATGAAAGACGTTAATGATTTTGACTTATTAATTGAATTTATGAGTGGTAAAGGAACAGAAGTTGGATGCACTATTGAAGATATTAAATATATTATGGATAACATAAATGTTGATAATGTAGGAGTGTGTTTAGATACCTGTCATATAAATGATGCGGGATATGATATAAGTGATTTTAATGACTTTTTGGATTTATTTGATAAGAATATTGGAATAGACAAAATTAAATGTGTCCATGTAAATGATTCGTTGAATCCAATTGGATCTCATAAAGATAGACACGCTAATATAGGATATGGAACTATTGGCTTTGATAATATAATCAATGCTGTATATAACGAAAGATTAAAGGGTATACCTTTTATATTAGAGACTCCTTATGTAAATGGTGTAGCTCCTTATAAATATGAAATTGATAGTATTAGAAACAAAAAGTTTATAGATTATAAAGTTAATCTATAAACTTTTTATATTTTTCGTATTTTTCAATTATTTTATTAAATAATATTGGATTAAATTTAGTTTTATAATTTTTAATAATTTCATAAAAGTTTCCATCTAATATTTCATCTTGTCTATTTTTAATAATATTATAAATTGTATCTAACTCATTGTTATTAATATTTACTCCCTCTGATTCACCAAATTTTAGTATGTCTTCTTTAGTGATATTTGAAGCATACTTTTTTATTAAATTTTTATTCATAATTCCTCCTAATTTAAGTTTATGTTTTAATATTTTGTCTATACTAATAATATGAGTAAAATAATATTACCTAATGATAAAATAAGAATTAAAATAACACTAATTGGAATACTCACTTTTATTTCATTTTCTTTTATATGTTATAAATTATATGATTTAGTAATTAATAATAATGAGTATTATGAAACAAAATTAAGTGTTAAACAAAATAGAACTTATGTGGGTAAATATGCCAAAAGGGGAAGAATACTTGATAGAAATGGTAAGGTTTTAGTAGATAATGAAGAGATATATGTTTTAAACTATGCAAAAGATTCAAATATAACAAATGATAAAGAGATAGAAATAGCCAGTAATTTAGTAGATTATTTAAAATTAGATTATAATAGGGTAACTAATGAAGAACTTAAAAATTATTTTTATATTACTAATTATGATAAATTAATTAAAAGAGCTAATCAAAATGTAATTAACAAATTTAATGATAGGACCTTATCTTCTAAAGAATATGAATACTATTTAAAGAAGTTGATTAGTAAAGAAGATTTAAAATCTTTAGATGAAAAAGAAAAGAAAGCTTCTTATTTATATTCATTAATGAATAAGGGATATAGAAACGACATTAAATTAATTAAAGAAGGAATTACAAGTGAAGAACTTGATAACATAAAAGATTATATGAAATATGGTTTTTCAATTGGGGTTAGGTATAAAAGAATATATCCTTTTGGAGATGTATTTAGAAAATATTTGGGTAATGTGGGTAATATATCATCTGAAGAATTAAATAAATATTTGTCTTTAGACTATCGAATGGATGATGTAGTTGGAACTAGTTATTTAGAAAAACAATATGAAAGTGTTTTAAAAGGTCAAAATGAAGAATATGCATTAACCGCAACTGGTAAAAAAGAAATAATAAAAGAATTAAAAGATGGTGAAGATATATATTTATCAATTGATATTGATTTACAAAAAGATGTGGAAAGTATTATTTATAAGCAAGTATTAAATGCTAAAAAAGAAAAAAATACTAAGTACTATAATAAAAGTTATGTTATTATTTCTAATCCTAACACTGGCGAAATATATGCTGCGGCCGGAATAGGTGTGGTGGGTGCTAATAATATGAATAAAGTCGATTACCAAACTGATTTAACCAATTATGCATTAACACCTGGCTCTATTGTAAAAGGAGCATCACACTTAGTTGGATATAAATATGGTGCTATTAAAATTGGAACAACTGTAAATGATTCATGTATTAAAATAAAAAACACTCCTGAAAAGTGTTCTTGGAAAAGACTTGGTAGAATAGATGATTTAAAAGCGTTAAAGTATTCATCAAATTATTATCAATATTTAATTGCAATTAAGATAGGAGAAGGAAAATATAAATATAATGGACCTTTGGCATTAAATCCAAATGGATTTAAAAAGTATAGAGATATATATAATCAATTTGGTTTAGGGGTTAAAACTGGTTTAGATATACCAAATGAAAATATTGGAGTGGTGGGAAAAGATACAAACTCTGGCTCTCTTATTGATTATCCAATTGGTCAATATGAAACATATACTCCAATGGAATTAATGCAATACATAAATACACTTGCAACTTCGGGTAAAAGATATGCACTTCATTTTTTAAAAGATAAAGATATCGAATTATTAAATAGTGTTGATGTTGATAGTAAATATATTAGTAGAGTTAAAGAAGGATTAAGGATGGTTATGGAAAGTGGAGGAACAGGAGCTAGTTATATTAACAAAAAATATAATGCTGCTGGTAAAACCGGAACTGCTCAAAGTTTTATAGATACTAATAACGATGGGAAAATAGATAAAGAGACTACAAGTGCTTCTTTTGGAGCATATATGCCTTATGATAATCCAAGAGTAAGTATAGTGGTATTTTCTCCGAATGTAAGTGATAGAAGTACTTCTTTTATGTCCAAAGTTAATAGAAAAATAACAAGAGAAGTTACTGATTTATATTTTAGTAAATTTGACATAAAAAATGAGTAAATAATTTTACTCATTTAATTTTGATATAGCATTTATAAGTGCTAGTTTACCATAGTCATATGTTAAAGATCCTTGTTGAAATATCACATAAGGCTCTTTAAGTGGACCATCAGCAGATATTTCTATTGAACTTCCTTGTACAAATGATGCGCTAGCCATAATTATTTTATCATCATAACCTGGCATATCACTTGGAATAGGAGTGATATTGGCGTTTATTGCACCAGATGATTGCACGCCTTCTGCATATTTTATCATTTCTTTTTCATTGTTAAAATAAATAAGTTCTACAATATCAGATCTTTTTTCGTTATATTTTGGTGATACTTCATACCCTAATGCTTCTAATACTTTACTTGTAAGTATGCTTGTTTTAATCGCAGAAGCTACAACTGAAGGAGCAAAGTATAAACCTTGTAAAAATAATTTGTTAGCATCACCGCTTGGTCCAACTTCTTTACCTTGTCCTGGAACATTTAATCTTTCAGCACATAACTCTATTAATTCTTTTCTACCAGCAATATATCCACCATTATGAGCAATCCCACCGCCTAAGTTTTTTATTAGGGAACCAGCTATTAAATCAGCCCCAACTTCTATTGGTGTTTTTTCTTCTACAAATTCACAATAACAATTATCTATAAATATTATTATATTTTTATTAATATTTTTGATAAACTTAATAACTTTTTCTATCTTTTCAATGCTTAATGATTCTCTTAATGAATATCCTCTAGATCTTTGTATATGTATAACTTTTATATTATTTTTTAGTTCTTTTTTTAATAAAACATAATCAAAATCATTATCTAATAAACTAATATATTTATAATTTATTCCATAGCTTATAAGTGAACTATTATTTTCTTTAATTCCTATAACTTCATGTAGTGTATCATATGGAATACCAGTTATTGAAAGTAGGGTATCTCCGGGTCTAAGTATCCCTTGTAAGGCAACTGTTATTGCGTGTGTTCCAGATATTATTTGTGTTCTAACAAGTGCACCCTCAGCACCTAATACATCTGCAAATATACTTTCAATTTTATCTCTACCAAAATCATTATATCCATATCCGGTAGTACCACCCAAATCACTTTCTGTAACATTATATTTATGAAATGCATCTAACACTTTTTTACTGTTTTTAAATGATAATTCATCAATTTTACTAAAAGTATTATTTAATTTTTTTTCTTCTTTATTAACTAAATCAATATATTTTTTATTTAAATTTAACATACTTTACCACCATCTATTCTTATAACAGAATCATTTATATAACTTGCTTTATCACTTGCAACAAAATAAACTAATTCTGCAATTTCTTCTGGTTCAGCAAATCTTTTTAATAATATTTTTTCTTCTTCTTTCTTTTTAAATTCGTCATCCATATTTTTATTCATTGGAGTATTTATCCATCCAGGACATATTGTATTAACTCTTATATATGGAGCATAGTGATTCGCAAGATTATGAGATAAGTTGATAACGCCAGCTTTAGATGCATCATAATCAAGTGAGTATTCATAATAAGTATCTATTCCATTTGTTGAAGATATATTTATGATATTACCTGTTTTATATTCATTCATTAAATCTCCAAAATATTTACTCATAAGAAAAGTGCCAACTGAATTAACTTCTAATATTTTCATAAAGTTTTCTTTTGTCTTATCTTCAAATATAGTGTCATTGGAAATAGATGCATTATTAATTAAAACATCAATTGTTTTAAATTTATTAATTACTTTGCTTTTTAAATTAATAATATCTTGCTCATTTGATATATCTAACTTTTCACATAAAGTTTCTACACCATATTTTTCTTTTATTTCACTTTCTAATTTTAAAGCATCATTTTTATGATTTAAAAATGTAATAATTACATTATAATTATTTGACGCAAATTTTTTAATTATTTCACTACCCAGTCCGATAGAAGAACCGGTTACTAAAACGCACTTTTTATTCATAACAACTCCTTTTTTCTACGCGCATATTATACCATATTTGAAAAATAATATATACTAAATTAAAATAAAATGTTAAAATACTATAAGAGGTAAAATAAAAATGAGTGGTAAAATGTTTTTGGCATATTTCATGAAGGGAGATAAATTAATAGATGAATCTTTAGGAGGACATGAAATATATGTGTTTGAAGAAGATGATAATTCATATAAGGAAATGTTAACTGGATTAGAATTTGAAAGAAATAAATATGATAATAATAATGAATTAACAGTTTTATTATGTCAAAGAGTGGATCCTAATATTAGATATAAAGATATAGCTAAATATAAATTTTTTCATGATGAAAAAGATATTTACAATTTAATAGGTAGAGTTAATTCGTTAACACTTTCTAAACATAAGTGATAATATAAAATAGTGAGCCTTATTATGAAGAAGTTACTCAATACTGTAAATAATTAAATTGTTAATAAATATAACTTTTACTTGTAAAGTTATATTTTATTTGTTATAATCTTTTGTGTAAAAAAAGGAGGAATTATAATGGCAAAAAAGGAAAATAGAGAAGGCGTAGCATTACAATGTACTGAATGCAAGGAAATTAACTATTTAACTAGTAAAAATAAGAAAAACACTGAAGGTAAATTAGAAATTAAAAAATTCTGTCCTAGATGTAATAAAACTACTGTTCATAAAGAAAAGAAAGCGTAGGTTAAAATATGTTTAATGTAAATGATATTAAAAACGGAATGACTATAAAGTATGAAGGTAATGTTTATCAAGTTGTTGAGTTCCAACATGTAAAACCTGGTAAAGGTAGTGCTTTTGTTAAAACTAAGTTAAAGAACTTAAAGACTCAAAGTACTCAAGAAATTACTTTTAATGCTGGCATCAAGTTAGAAAAAGCTAATGTTCAAAAAAGACAATTATCTTATTTATATAATGATGGAACTAACTATGTATTTATGGATAATAATACATATGAACAAATGGAAATACCAACTTCTAAATTAGAAGATGAAGCTCCATTATTAAAAGAAAATATGGATGTTGAAGTAATGAACTATGAAGGTGAGGTTATAGGTGTATCTCTTCCAGAAAAAGTTTCTTATAAGGTAATTAAAGCTGAGAGTGCAGTTAAAGGTAATACAACTTCTGGAGCAATGAAAGATATTACTATTGAAACTGGATATACATTAAAAGCTCCTCTATTTATTGAAGAAGGGGAAGAAATAATTATTACTACTAGAGATGGTAAGTATTCTTCAAGAGCATAAAGATATAGAAATATATCTTTTTTTATTGTATAATTTTTGTATGAAAAAGTTTATTAAAAAAAATAAAGAAATAATAATGTATTTGATAATAGGGGGACTGACTACTTTAGTTAGTTTGGGTTCCTATTATTTGTTAACTTTAAAGTTACTTAATCCAAATAAAGCAATAGAGTTAACAATTGCTAATGTACTTTCTTGGATATGTGCAGTAACATTTGCTTATTTTACAAATAGAATATTTGTATTTGAAAGCAAAAATAAAGAAGTATTAAAAGAAGCAATTAAATTTTACTTATCAAGGATATCCACTTTATTATTAGAAATTTTATGTATGTTTTTGTTGGTTAATTTACTAAATATAAATGATAGAATATCTAAAATAATAGTCCAAATTTTAATAATAATCGGTAATTATGTAATAAGTAAATTCTATGTATTTAAAAGTAAACATGAGTAAATAAATAAACTAATGCTATCATTTAGCATTAGTTTTTAGTATAATATTATGTGAGGAGAGATTATGAAATTTATAATTGTTGCTGGTGGAACTGGCGGACACATATTTCCTGCTTTATCTTTAATTGAAAAGATAATGGAAAATAAAAAAAATGAAGTTTTATATATAGGAACAACTGATAGGATGGAAAGTGAAATAGTCCCTTCTAAAGGTATTCCGTACAAAGGAATAAAAGTTCATGGTATAAAGAAGAATATTATTAAAGATTTTAAAAATATATTTGATATACTTTCATCTATAAAAGAGTGTAAAAAGATTATAAGTGAGTTTAAACCCGATGCGGTCGTTGGATTTGGAGGGTATGTTACTTTTCCAGTAATTTTAGCTGCTCACAAACTTAAAGTACCAGTATTTTTGCATGAACAAAATGTTATACCTGGTAAGACAAATAAAATATTGAGTAAGTTTTCTAAGAAAATATTTACTTCTTTTAAAGAAAGCGATAAATACTTTAAAAGTAATAAGGTTATATATTCTGGAAATCCTTGTTTACAAAGAGCTAAAAACATTAAAAAGCACGATAAGACAGAACTTGGTTTTGATAAAAATAAAAAATTAATTTTAATTGTAATGGGTAGTGAAGGAAGTACAGCGATGAATGAAATCCTTCTTGATTATTTAAGAGGATTTAATGAGAGTGATAAGGAGATATTATTTATTACTGGTAAAAGGCAGTATAATGATTTAAATAATAATTTAAAAGTACCTTCTTCTATTAAACTAATACCTTTTTATAATGATTTACCCGGTCTTCTAAAAAGCGCTGATTTAATAATATCAAGAGCAGGTGCTTCGACAATTAGTGAAATTATTGGGACATCTATTCCATCAATATTAATACCAAGTCCTTATGTTGCAAATAACCATCAATATTATAATGCTCTTAGTTTAAATGAAATGGGAATAAGTATTATGATAGAGCAAAAAGATTTTACTAAAGAATTATTAAAAGATACTGTTAGTAAGATACTAGATGATAAAGAATTTAATAAATCTTTAAAAGAAAAGCTAGAGTTTATGGAAAAACCAAATCCTAGTACAATTATGTATAATGAAATAATAAAGAATAAGTAAGGTGATAAAATGAATGAAACAAAGAAAATTATCAAAAGAAGAAAATTTAATTTTTTAAAGTTTATAATATTTATATTTGTAATATTTATCTTTGTTTTGTTGTTTTCTCACATGGTTAAAAAGCCAGTTAAGAATATCGTTATATTGGGTAATAATATGGTTAGTGATGAGGAAATTATTGAAACCGGTGAAATATCTAATTACCCATCTTTTATAAAAACAAGTGGTCATAGTGTGTGTAAGAAAGTAAAGAAATTAGATTTTATAAAAGACTGTAAAGTTTCTAAAAAATGGGATTATGTGTTTGAAATAAATATTACCGAATACAAAATACTTTATAAAATTAGAAGTACTAATGAATATGTTTTGGAGAATAAAACAATAACTTTAGATGAAGATATAAAAGGTGTGCCGTTATTAATTAATTATATAACAGATGAAATAGCGGAAAAATTAAATGAAAAACTATTAGAAGTTTCTAGTGATGCACTAAGTAAAGTCAGTGAAATAGAGTATAGTCCAACTGACTATGATGATAAAAGGTTTATATTATATATGTCTGATGGAAATATGGTGTATATAACTCTTCCAAAAGCTGAAAATTTAAATAAATACAATGATATTAAAAAAGAATTAGATGGTAAAAAAGGTATATTATATTTGGATAGTGGAAATTATTTTGAAATAAAGGAGTAAATTATGGTTACAATTGATGAATTAAAAGAATATTCAAATAATTTGATGTTTAATATGAAAGACAAAGAGTATGAAACACTAGCGAATGAATTTGATACATTTTTGGGATGGATGGAATATATTAATAAGATTGAAGGTTTAAAAGATGTTGAACCAATGTATTTTCCTTTTGATTTAGGTAATGTCGAATTAAGAAATGATGAACCAATAAATTCTATAAATGGTGAATATGCATTAATGAATGCTAAAGTTACAAAAGATGGTTCAGTTATTGTTCCAAAGGTGGTAGACAATGAGTAAGATAATTGAATTAAGAGAAAAACTAAATAGTGAAGATGATATTAAGAACTTATTCAATGAGACAATTGAAAAAGCAAAAGAATGTAATAATAAATATAATGCTTTTGTTACTATAACTGATGAATATAATCATATTGATAGTGATTCATTTTTAAATGGAATTCCATACAGTTTAAAAGATAATTTTTCAACTGAAGGAATACTTACTACTGGATCATCTAACTTATTAAAAAACTATGTTCCAGTATTTGATTCAACTGTATACGAAAAACTTAAAAATGCTGGTGCTGTATTAATTGGTAAAACAGTTTTAGATGAACTTGCAATGGGTGGCACTGGTACTACAGGGAACACTGGTATTGTTAAAAATCCATGTGATATAAATAGAATGATAGGTGGTTCTTCTTCTGGAAGTGCTGCTTCTGTGGCTGCCGGAGTAGTTCCTTTTAGTATTGGATCTGATACGGGAGACTCTGTAAGAAAACCAGCAAGTTATAGTGGTATAGTTGGATTTAAACCAACTTATGGAAGAATAAGCAGATATGGTTTATTTAACTTTGCTAGTTCTTTAGATCATGTTGGAATTCTTAGTAAGTCTGTAATGGATGCCGCAATTGTAACAGATATTTTAAAAGGATATGATTCAAAAGATATGACTTCACTTAAAGATGATGGTATTAAATATGTTAATGAAATAAATAATGATATAACAGGTAAAAAGTTATTTTATATAAAAGAAATAATAGATGTTAATACTGACTCAGAAGAAGTGAAAGAGAATATTAGATTATTCCATGAATTAATTGATAAAATTAAAAGTATTGGTGTTTTTGTTGAGGAAGTATCTTTTGATAAAAGTTTATTAAATGCAATTCAAGGATCATATTATTCAATAAGTTGCGCTGAAGCCACTTCAAATAATTCAAATTTAACTGGTCTTCCTTTTGGTGAGAGAGTTGAAGGTAAAGATTATAAAGAAATAATGTTGAGAACCAGAACTGATGGCTTTTCAGAATTGATTAAAAGAAGATTTGTTTTAGGTAGTTATATTTTAAAAAGAGAAAATCAAGAAAAATTATATTTAAATGCTCTAAGAGTAAGAAGGTTAATAGTTGAAAAAATGAATGAATTATTTAACAAATATGATGGATTAATTTTACCATCAACAGGCGGTATTGCTCCTTTATTTAATAGTAATTCTTCAGATAAATTGTCAAATGAATATCTTTTATTGGAAAGTCATATGATAATAGGCAATTTTGGGGGATACCCAAGTATATCTATTCCTTATGCTAAAGTTAATAGTATGCCAGTCGGAATAACTTTAACTTGTGGAGCAATGAAAGATGCTTTAACACTAAATATAGCTAATAAATTAGAAGAATTGATTAAATATGATGGAGGTGAATATCATGTATAAAGTAACAATAGGACTTGAAGTACATGTTGAACTTAATACTAAAAGTAAAATGTTTTCTCCATCAGTTAATTCATATGATAAAAATATTAATACAAATATTAGTGTTATTGATTTTGCTTTCCCTGGAACGCTTCCAACTGTAAATAAAGCGGCAGTTAATAAAGCAATTTCTTTAGCGGTAGCTCTTAATACAGAAATATCATCATATTTAATGTTTGATAGAAAAAATTATTATTATCCTGATTTACCCAAAGGTTTTCAAATAACTCAAATGACAAAACCTCTTGGTAAAAACGGATATTTAGAAATACTTGATGAAAATGGTTCTAAGAAAGTATTTATTCATCAAATCCATATCGAAGAAGATTCGGCTTCTTTAGATCACAAAGATAATTATTCAGTAATTAATTATAATAGAGTGGGAGTACCACTTGTTGAAATAGTTACGGAACCTTGTATTGAGAGTGTTGATGAAGCCATTAATTTTTTAGAGACTTTAAGAAATGTGATTAGATATTTAAATATATCAGATGCAGATCAAACAAAAGGTCAGATTAGATGCGATGTAAATGTTTCATTGAGAAAAGAAGATAGTGATGAATTGGGTGTAAGAGCTGAAGTCAAAAATGTTAACTCTTTCCAAAGCGTTAGAGAAGCAATTAATTATGAGATTGAAAGGCAAACAGAATGTTTAAATAATGGAATAGAGATAAAAAGAGAAACAAGAAGATACTCGCCTGATACAGGAAAAACGTATTCTATGAGAGAGAAAGCAGATGCGGTTGATTATAAATATTATGTTGAACCTAATATTCCTAAAATAGATATAGAACCTTCTCTAGTTGAAAACATTAAATCAAATATGATAACTTTACCAGTTGAAAGAATGAAAAAATATATCAACGAATATGGATTAAGTTATAGGGAAGCTAAAAATTTAATTAGAGAAAAAGAAATATCGGATTTATTTAATAAAACTATTGATTTAGGAAGTAATCCTAAAGAGGCAAGTAATTGGATTACTATGAAATTAACTGAATATTTAAATAAAAATGCTTTAGAATTTAATGAAATAAGTATTACCGCAGAAATGTTAAACGAATTAATAACTTTAATAAATAATAAAACAATATCTAATGAACAAGCAAAAAAAGTATTTGAAGTAATGATTGGTGAGTCAAAAATGCCAAATGTTATTATAAAAGAACTAGGAATGGAACAAGTAACTAATGAAGAAGAAATTAGAAAGTTTGTTAATGAAATTTTAGATGATAATATAGATGCTGTTAATACTTATAAATCTGGTAAAATAAATATAGTCGGTTTCTTAATGGGACAAGTTTTAAAAGCATCTGGAGGTAAAATAAATCCAGGACTTGCTAATAAAATACTAAATATTGAAATACAAAAAAGATAAAAAGATAATTCTTTTTATCTTTTCTTTTTATTATAATTTTGATATACTTAATATTGAAATAGTAGAGAGTGAGCTATATGAAACAAATAATTTCTAGTTTAGATGTTGGAACAAGCACTATCAAATTGATAGTTGGAGAAATTTATAAAGATAAATTGAATGTTTTGGCTTGCTCTGAAATTAAAAGTAAGGGTATTAAAAATGGACTAATAGTTAATCCTGAAGGAGTGTATCAAAAACTAGAAGAAGTTTTTAAAAGATGTGAAGAAATACTAGAAATAAAAATAACAGATGTAGTGTTATGTGTCCCAGCTTATTATGCAGATTTTGAGTTGGTAGAAGGATATACAACAATAGATAGAGAAGGTGGAGAAATAAATGGAAATGATATAGTTAGAGCTTTACAAGCTTCTATATATAATAAAGTACCACCAAATAAAGAATTAATATCTATAATGCCAGTGGAGTATAAAATTAATGAAGAAGTTGTTAAAGATCCTAAGGGGTTAGTTGGAACAAGACTATCAATAAAAAGTGTTATATCAACAGCCCCTAAAAAGAATGTTTATACAATTTTTTCAATATTAGATAGTATGAATGTCAAAATATCTGATATTTCTTTTAATTCGCTTGCTGATTATCATGAGTTTAAAACTGATGATATGGATGAAAAAGAAGGAGCTTTAATAAATATAGGTGACGAAAAAACTGAAGTAAGTATAATTAACAAAGGAACTTTAGTAGCTACTCAAGTATTAGAAATGGGTGGTAAAGATATAGATAAAGAAATAATGTATGCTTATAATATTGATAGAAAAACAGCTAGAAAATTAAAAGAGACATTTGCACTTGCTCATACTGATAATGCAAGTACAACAGAACTTGAAGAGGTTATTGATAAGTCTGGTGCTAAAATAAAAATAAATCAATATGAAATAACAGAAATAATTTATAATAAATTAAAGAGTATATTTGAAATATCTAAAAAACAAATAAATCTCTTAACAAAAAAAGAAAATAGTTATATAATTATAACAGGAGGAACTACGGAGATAAAAGATGTATCTAAAGTTATAGATGAATCTTTTGGTAAAATAGGAATTCTTGCAAGTGTTGAAGAAATAGGAGTAAGAAATAATAAATATAGTAGTGCTCTTGGTATAATTAAGTATTATTATAGAAAATTATCATTTAGAAAAAAGAAAGCTTCAACAGTTACTGAAGAAGAACAACAAATAATATTTAATAACAAAAAAAAGAATAAAGATAATACATTACTTGGAAAAGTATTTAGTTACTTTTTCGATAATTAGGAGGAAAATAGTATGAATAATCCTTTGGAAATGGATCAAATAGCAAAAATAAAAGTTATAGGAATAGGTGGCGGCGGATGTAATGCTGTTAATAGAATGATTGATTCTGGCCTTAAAGGTGTAGAATTTATAGTTGCTAATACAGACTTACAAGTTATAAATAATTCAAGAGCTGAAACTAAACTTCAAATAGGTAAGACTATAACTGATGGACTTGGTGCTGGAGCTGACCCTGAAGTTGGTAGAGAAGCAGCAATGGAATCAAGAAATGAAATTGAAGAAGTTTTAAGAGGAGCCGATATGGTATTTATCACTGCTGGTATGGGTGGCGGAACTGGTACTGGTGCTGCTCCAATAGTTGCAGAAGTTGCTCAAGAACTTGGTGCTTTAACAGTTGCTATTGTAACAAAACCATTCAAATTTGAAGGTAAAAAGAGAATGGATAATGCTTTAATGGGTATAGATGAGCTTAAAAAGCATGTAGATACAATGGTAGTTATTCCAAATGATAGATTAAGAGATTTAATAGATAAATCAACACCTATGGTTGATGCATTTAGAGAAGTTGATAATGTATTGAGACTTGGAGTTCAATCAATTTCAGACTTAATTAGTGTTCCTGGACTTGTTAATCTAGACTTCGCTGATGTTAAAGCAATAATGGAAGCAAGAGGAAGTGCATTAATTGGTATCGGTATTGGAGTTGGAGAGAATAGAGCAGTCGAAGCTGCTAAGCAAGCTGTTACTAGTCCACTTCTTGAAACAACAATTAATGGAGCAACTGATTGTATTATAAATATTACTGGTGGTAAATCACTTACATTATTTGAAGCAGAAGATGCTGCTGAAATAGTAAGAGCTGCTGCTAATACAGATGTTAATATAATATTCGGAGCTGTTATTAATGAATCATTAACAGAAGAAGTAATTGTAACAGTAATTGCTACTGGTTTTGAAGAAGAAAGTGAACCTTTATATCAATATACTGCTGAGGCTCCTGTAAAAGAAAAGAGTACTAGAGTTGAAAAATTTGATGATGAAGATGATATAGATATTCCAGTATTTTTAAGAAATAGAGATTTATAAAATAAATAAAAAACACAGATTTAAAATCTGTGTTTTTTATTATAAATTATTATCTGTTGTAGAATTCAACGATCATAGATTCATTAATATCCATATTTAATTCTTCTCTTTCTGGATATCTTAAATATGTTCCTTCTTGTTTTTTATCATCCCAACTTACAAAAGATACTCTTGAAGTTGTATTAGATAAATTTTCAGTAATAACTGGATGGTTTTCAGTTTTAGCACTAATTACCATACCTGGTTTTACTTCGAAAGATGGAATATCAACTCTTTTACCATTTACAGCAATATGACCATGATTAACAAGTTGTCTTGCGGCAGCTCTTGTTTTAGCCATACCTAAACGATAAACGATATTATCTAATCTGCTTTCTAGAGCGATTAAGAAATTAGTTCCGTGAATACCTTTTTTCTTACCAGCTTTGTCAAAAGTTTTTCTAAATTGTTTTTCAGATAAACCATACATATTTTTAACTTTTTGTTTTTCTTGTAATTGAACGCCATATTCACTTAATTTTTTTCTACTAGTTCCATGTTGTCCAGGAGCAGTAGGTCTTTTAGCTAATTCTTTACCAGTTTCTAGAACTGAGAAACCTAATCTTCTAGATTTCTTATAAACAGGTCCTAAATATCTTGACATAAAAAATACCTCCTTTACAAAATTGTAAACCAAGGCAATATAAATATTATCATTCATAGGGTGTTTATTTTAATGCTTTCGCTTTGGCTTAGTTACTTACAAACAATTAATTAATAAACACATTATAAACTTAAATATCACTGCCAAATTAAATTTACTAATACATTATATAAAAAAATATTAAAAATATCAAGCATTTATTGAAAATAAGGCATATTTTTGATAAAATGTATTTGTTGAAGGAAACTTCATATAATAAAAAAGGACATGCTCTAAAGATATTAGATGCATTCCAAATTAATTGGGAGCCCTAACACTTAGGTGTTAGGGCATTATATTTTATTTTAATATTGTAAATATCAAGATAATCAAGGCTAGAATAATTATAAAATAAGAAAACTCTCTTTTACTCATATTTTTCACCTCCTTTAAACTAAGTTTAAAGGAATGCACTAACACTTTTTAAGCATGTCAAAGCTATATTAACATAGTAAATTTACTGCTGCAAACGAGTACTTTTGAAATTCAATAATATAACTAATATACACAATTTAGTTTCTGTAAAAAGCATTTTTAATTTATAATTATATAAAATATAAATATGTACAAATTTCAATAAATTTTATAAAATTATATTGGTGATGTTATGAATGAATTAAATATGCCTAATCATATAGGTATTATAATGGATGGTAATGGAAGGTGGGCTACTAAGAGGGGCCTTCCTAGAAGTGCTGGTCATAAGGCTGGAGCTGAAAATCTTAAAAAACTATGTAGACATATAAATAAGTTAGGGCTTAATTATTTATCTTTATATGCCTTTTCTACTGAAAACTTTAAAAGAGAAGTAAGTGAAGTTAATTATTTAATGAATCTATTTATTGAAATGTTTACTAATGATTTTAAATTTTTAATTGAAGATAATGTAAAAGTATTATTTTCCGGAAGAAGAGAAGGCCTTCCTAAAAACGTTGTAAAAGCTATAGAAAAAATGGAATTTGATTCCAAAGGCAATACTGGAACTGTATTAAATATATGTTTAAATTATGGATCTCAAGATGAAATAGTAGATATGGTTAAAAAGATTTCTAATGAAGTGAAAGAAAGCAAAATTAGTATTGAAGATATCAATAAAGAATTAGTTAATAGAAACATGTATTATGAACTTCCTCCAGTAGATTTTGTTATAAGGACTAGTGGAGAAATGAGAATAAGTAATTTTATGTTGTGGCAATCATCTTATGCAGAATATTATTTTTCTGAGACTTTATTTCCTGATTTTAATGAAAATGAGTTTGATAAAGCTATAGAAGAATTTAATAAAAGAAATAGAAGATTTGGCGGAAATTAAAATATTTTTTAATTTTTTTTTTTAATTATTGTATTTATAAAAATTATAATATATAATTATTTTAGGATTAAAAAATAGAAAGGGACATGAATAATTTTTGTTATTTTATTTATGTCCTTTTGTCTTGGAGGGATAATGGAAAGAACTAAAGAAGAATGTTTAGAGATGTTAAAAGAATCTATTGAAAAAGAAAAAACTTTAGAAAGTTTAGCAAAGTCACTAGACAAGTCTGAACTTGAAGTAATGGGGTATATTAGAGATCTTAAAGATAAAGGAATGAATATATCCTATTATGAAAAAGATGGTAATGCTTATGTTGTGAGAAATGATCATCCAGATCTTGCTAAAGAAAATATTTACAGAGTTGAAGAAGATATAGAAGATCATACTAAGATTGGATTTATATCTGAACTTAGATTTGGTTCTAAAAATGAACAAATTTCTGTTTTAAATGATATGTATAGGAAGTTTGCTAGCGAAGGTGTTAAATATGTAGTAGTTGCTGGTAATCTAATTGAAGGAACTTATGCTGGTAAAGATGCATTAGAGTTTGGCAGTAGTTTAATTACTAATGATGCTAAAGCTCAAGCAGATCATTTAATTGAATATTATCCTAAAGTTGAAGGAATTAAAACTTTATTTATAACAGGTAAAAATGAGCATAAATGTGCTAAAAAATTAGATGTTGGTAAATATATTAGTGAGAATAGAGATGATATGGTTTATCTTGGGCCTAAAAGTTGTACATTATTCTTTAATAATGTATCTTTAAAAGTGGAACAACTTAAAAGAGGAAGTAAAGCTTATACAATTGGTTATCCTCCTCAACAATATAGTCGTTCAATGCCTTCTTATGAAGACTATGATGCAATTATATTAGGCGGTACTCAAAGTGAACAACATTTTCCAACAATTAGAGATACTCAAATATTCACTGCACCTTCAGTTGCGTCTAGAACTCCTAAAATGAAAGATGATTATGAACAAAATGTAGTTAGTGCTTTAACATTAGATATTACTTATAATAAAACTGGTAAATTAAAGAAAATGGTTCCAGAATATTCTCCATATTATGTTCCAACTAAAAAAACTTATTTGGATACCCCAAAATTAAACATAAAAAAGGATGAAGAAAATAATTTAATTAACGTAAGAGAGAACATAAGAAATTCTCATGCTTACTTTGAAATGGCTGATAAGTTCTATAGATTAATGAGAAAAGAAGAAAGCTTTAATTCTCTTAAAAATAGATTAGGTGCTAATTCAGAAGAATTATTTGGTCTTATAGCCATTCTTCAAGAATACGGAAGAGAATTAGAAATAGTAGATGTAAATAATGAACTAGTTGTAAGAAAATTTGCTCATAAAAGAGTACATTCTGAAATCAAACCTCAAAAAGAAGAATTAAATAGAAAAGAATTCTTAGTAGTATCTGATACACATATTGGAAGCATATATTCTCAACCAAGTATGACTAATACTGCTGTATATGAAGCATATAATAGAGGTATTACTGATATTTTCCATGTAGGTGATATTACTGATGGAGATTATACTAGAAAAAGACCTAAACATGTTCATGAAATTTATACTTATGGATATACTGGTGAATTAATGGAAACAGTCAGATTACTTCCAAAATATAAAGGCATGAAATGGCATGTTATACAAGGAAGTCATGATGAAACTCATTTATTTAATTATGGTAAAGTATTAGGTGAAGATCTTGAAAAATTAAGACCTGATATTGAATATTTGGGACAAGATAAAGCATTCTATAATTTTGATAATTGTAAAATGGAAATATTTCATCCAGGAGGTGGAACATCTAGAATTTATTCGACTAAACCACAAAATGGTATAGATCAGATGCCATCTAATACTAAACCAAATATTTCTTTAATAGGACATTATCATAAAGTTTATTACATGTTGTATAGAAACATTCACACATTTCTGTGTCCATGTAATGTAGATGTATCTTCATTTATGATGAAAAATGATATTCCTAATTTAATGGGAGATATATTTATTACTATTTGGTATGATGAACATGGTGATATTCATTATATCAAAGAAGAACCAATGATATTTACTCAAAGTGACGTTAGAAAGAATGACTGGGAAAATCCTAAGAAATATATTAAGAATAAAATATTAACTTTTGAAAGATAAGTGTACAATCACTTATCTTTTTCTTTATAAAATTAATAAAAAATTATATAATTATAGTATGAATAAGATTAAAGAAATAAAATATAAAATTAGTACTAATAAAAAATTAAATAAACGGATTTGTTTAATAAGTGATATTCATCATGACATTGATTTTGATAGCAAATTATATGATAAATTAGTAATTAAAATTGAGAATTTGAAACCCGATTATATAGTTATATCTGGTGATTTATTAGATAAAGGAAGTGTAATAGAAAATACGAATGCTAAAAATGTAATTGAAAGATTTATTAAATCACTTGGTGAAATTTCTAAAACTTTTATAGTGATGGGGAACCATGATCAAAGATATTCATACATTAAATTTAATGATGAAGTATCTTTGAAATGGTTTAATAGTTTAAATAATTTTAAAAATGTTTATTTTCTTAATAATGAAGTTAAATCTTTTGATAATATTGATTTTATAGGATATGCTCCATCTGTTAAGTGGTTTAATGATTGGAATAAAGATAATTTTTATAAAGAGTTTTATAGAAATCCAGTTAAAATAGAAAAAAATAGCAATTATAAAATAATGTTGCTTCATTCTCCATATTCTATAACTAAAAAAATCAATTATGAAAATTTACCTAATATAACAGATAATGTTAATTTAATATTGTCGGGACATATGCATAATGGAGCTTTACCAGAGTTTTTAGAAATTAGAAAAAATGGTAGAGGACTAATCGCACCAAATCATAAATTATTTCCTAAATATGTAAGAGGAGTTCATAAAATAAAAGATATGTATATAGTTATTTCTAGAGGTATAACAACTTTTTCTCACCCCAAATTTTTTAAAATTTTTAATTTTTTATATGATAAAGAAATAACAATTATTGATTTGAAATAATAAATATATTATAATAGCGTACTAACTGAGGTGGTAATATGGATAATTTATTTGATGCAGTTGAAAGTTTAGCCCTTTTATCTACAATGTCAAAGGATGTTGATTATAGTAAACACTCTGTTAAAAAAGTTGGTATCTTTAAAGATAAAGGTGTACATTTAACTTGGAACTTTTTTAAAGAGTTATCCTATAATGATAAAAGGATAGTTGACTCTATAAAAAAATATACTTTTTCAATAAAAGAAGTTCCTTGGGTGGAGGGTGGATTATTTCTAAATGATAATAATGATGTTAGAATATTGGTTCCAACGCTTGATAATGTTTTTTCCACATCTATATTAGTTCATGAATGCACACATGCTTTAGATGTTGAGCATATTATTGATTTAGATTGTGATGATTCACACGCAGAGATACTGCCATTTTTAAATCAGTTTTTATTTATAGATAGTTTAAAAGATAATTATGATATAGAAGAATTACAAAAGAGTCACATGGATTATATGATTTATAATAATCTTTTATATAACGTAAATAAATATGTTGGATGTGCTGACAAAGAAGATATTGATTATGATGGAATTCAAAAGCATTTTAAATATGTTTTAGGAAGTTTATATTCAATTGTTTTATATGAATGGTATAAGAATGATAAAGATTTCATGAATAATTATTCTAAAGTATACACTAAAGATGAAACTTTAAAATCTTTACTTGATTATTATGGCATTAGATTAGGAGATATTGATAACATAAAGTTTGTAAAAAGTTTAATGAAAAAATAAAATATGTTAAAATAAAATAGTAGGGTTGGTGATGATATGTTTATAGATGAAGTTATAATTAAAGTTAAAGCTGGTAATGGTGGAGACGGTTCTACTTCTTTTAGACATGAAAAATATGTTGAATTTGGAGGACCTGATGGTGGAAATGGTGGAAAAGGAGCAGATGTAATATTTAAAGCTGTAGGTGGTCTTAAAACTTTAATTGATTTAAGATATAAAAAGAATATAAAAGCTGAAAATGGTGGTAATGGCTCTGGAATGAATAAAACAGGTTTTACAGCAGAAGATACTATAATTGAAGTACCAATTGGAACATCAATTAAAGATGAAGAAACTGGCCTTGTTATTTGCGATTTAGTAACTGATGGACAAACATGTGTTATTGCAAAAGGTGGAAGAGGTGGAAAGGGCAACTATGCTTTTAGAACAAATAAGAATAAAGCGCCTTTTACGAGTGAATTAGGGGAACCTGGTGAAGAAAGAACTGTTAAATGCGAATTAATGTTACTTGCAGATGTTGGACTTGTAGGTTTTCCTTCGGTTGGTAAAAGTTCTTTAATAAGTGTAGTAAGTGCTTCTAAACCCAAAATTGCTGCATATCATTTTACAACATTGTCACCAAATTTAGGGGTAGTGAAAGTTCATGATGATTCATTTGTAATTGCGGACTTGCCAGGATTAATTGAAGGATCTTCTGAGGGAGTAGGACTAGGAGATAAATTTTTAAAGCATGCATCTCGTACTAAACTTATATGTCACGTTTTAGATATGTCTGAAACTGATGGAAGAAATGTAATTGATGATTATAAGATAATAAGAAATGAAATTAAAAAATATAGTGAAAAATTATATAACAAAGAAGAAATAATTGTTGCAAATAAAAAAGATTTACCTACATTTAAAGAAAATTTAGAAAAATTTAAGAGTGCATTTCCAGATAAAGAAATTTATGAAATAAGCGCAGTTACTCATGATGGAATAGATAATTTAATGAATGCTATTAATGAAAAATTGAAATCTATACCAGATGAATCAGTGTATAAAGAACATGAATTTGAAAACTATGTGTTATATGAATTTAAAAATGAAAAACCATATAAAATTACTAAAGAAGGAGATACTTGGGTAATAAGTGGAGAAAAGTTAGAAAAAATATTCAAAATGACAAGATTTAATAGTGATGAATCTGCAATGAGATTTGCCAGAAAATTAAAACATATGGGTGTTGATGATGAGTTAAAGTCTCTTGGTGCTAAAGAAGGAGATATAGTTAAAATATTAGGTTTTGAATTTGAATATGAAGATCATATATATTAAAATATGATCTTTTTTAAATTTAATAAAAGCAAACAAATGCACTTGATATATTGGCTTTGATGATGAATAATTAAATTAATAACATTTGCGAATAAAGGAGAGATTACAATGAATGAAGTGTTGTTGAAGGAAAAAGAGAATATAAAGAGTTTAATATATGAAATAAGGGGTAAACAGGTAATGCTAGATAGAGATTTATCTATGCTTTATGGCTGCAAAAATGGTACTAAAACAATAAATTTAGCTGTCAAAGAAAAAACACTTATTAAAAATATAGTATAATAAATTTAGAGGTATTTATGGATAGGATAATATTTCACATTGATGTTAATAATGCTTTTTTATCTTGGACTGCAATTGATTTATTAAACAAAGGGTACAAAGAAGATATTAGAAATATAGTTTCAGTAATTGGCGGTGATGAAAAAACCAGAAATGGAATAGTCTTATCAAAAAGTACTCCGGCTAAAAAATATGGAATCAAAACTGCAGAAACTTTATATTCAGCTAGAAAAAAATATAATAAATTAAAAGTTTTTCCTGCCGATCATAAATATTATTCTATGATGAGTAAAAAATTATTTAATTTATTATCTACATATTCCCCAGATATAGAAGTTGCATCTGTTGATGAGTGCTATTTAGATTATGGTAAAGTTAAAAATTTATATGGTGATGAGTTAAAGTTTGCATATATGTTAAAAGATAAAATTAAAAATGAACTTGGATTTACTGTTAATATAGGGATAGCCAATAATAAACTATGTGCTAAAATGGCAAGTGATTTTGAAAAACCCGATAAAGTTCATACTTTATACCAAAATGAAATTAAAGATAAAATGTGGTCTTTGCCCATAGATGATCTATTTGGTATTGGAAGATCTAGTGCAGAAAAGTTAAAAGAAAAAGGAATTAAAACAATAGGTGATTTGGCAAATGCGGATATACATAAAATAGAAAAGATATTTAAAAATCAATCAAAATATGCAATTGAGATTGCTAATGGTATTGATAATAGTGAATTAGAACTTTATTGGGAACCAAAGGGAATAAGTAATGAATTCACATTACCTAAGGACGAAAGAAATATTGAAGTATTAAATGAAAAACTATTAATGCTATCAGAAATGGTATCTAGAAGACTTAGAAAAGATGGAAAATATACTGACACGATATGTGTTATATTAAAAGATAACAATTTTATTAGAAAATCCCATCAACGAAAGTTAAAAAATTCTACTAATGTAACAAATGAAATCTATAATACTTCAAAAGAAATATTGAAAGAATTTTATAAAGGTGAACCTATTAGATTGATTGGAATAAGATTAGATAATTTGACTTTAAAAGAAACTTATCAAATAAATCTATTTGAAAATGTTGAAGAAAAAAATAAGGATGAAAAAGTTGATAAAGTAATGGATGAGATAAATAGTAAACTAGGTAGTAATATAATTACTAAGGCAAGTTTAAAAAATAGTAATAAATAATTCAATTTTAAAATTATATATGATACAATATAAATATATAAGAGGTGAATAAGAATGTTTGATGAAAATGAAATTAAAATTAAAATGGATAAAGTTATAGAATCTATGGAAAATAGATTTGCAACAGTAAGAGCTGGAAGAGCAAATCCTAATATTTTAAATGGTATTATGGTTGAGTATTACGGTGTTCCTACTCCAATTCAATCACTTGCTACTATATCAGTTCCAGAAGCAAGACAATTAATGATTAAACCATTTGATAAAAGTGCTATGAAAGAAATGGAAAAAGCTTTATTTGCTGCTGAACTTGGAATGGCTCCAACTAATAATGGTGAAATGCTAATTTTAACAGTTCCAGAATTAACTGAAGAATCTAGAAAAACTTATGTTAAACAAGTAAAAGATATGGCAGAAGATGCTAGAATTGCTCTTAGAAATGTAAGACAAGATGCAAATAATGCAATTAAAAAGGCTGAATATAGTGAAGATGAAGAGAAAGTATATTTAGATCAAGTTCAAAAATTAATTGATAAATATAATGTAATAGTTGAAGAAAAATTCAAAGAAAAAGAAAAAGAATTAATGAGTATATAGGTGTTTTATGGATGAATATATTAAAAAGATAGAAGAATATATATTATATAGAGAAAAAATTGAATATAAAAAATTGTTGGGATATTCTTTATCGAGTGATGATATAATAACACTAGACACTTTGAAAGCAGAGGCTTTAAAAGCAAAGTATTGTATTGAAGAAGAGAATAAAAGATTAAAAAAAATAATAAAAACTATAAAGTAATTGTACTTTATCAAAAAATTTGTTATAATCTTATTGTCTTTGAAAGGACTAGTAATATAAATAATTATTTATAGAGAGTTAGTGGTTGGTGAAAACTAATAATAAGATTTATATGAATTCACCTTTTATTAAAAAGAATCGTATTAAGGCGTTAACTTATTAAGAGCATAAATAAACTTTATGAACTAAGGTGGTACCACGGGGTGTCTCGTCCTTAGATTATAAAGTTTTTATTTTTAGGAGGAATAAAGTAGAAACTATTTGTAATGAAATTAAAGATAAGATATTAAATGTATCTAGTATTCAAGATTTAAATAATTTAAAAGTTGAATATATGGGTAAAAAGGGTATTATCACCGAACTTCAAAACGGTATTAAAGATGCACCTGACAAAAAAGAATATGGAATGAATGTTAATGTTGTTAGAGTGTGCTTTAATGAGAACTATGAAAATAAATTAAAGAAGTTAAATGAAGAAGAATTAAATAAAAAACTCGAAAGTGAAAAGGTTGATATCAGTTTACCGGCCACTAAAATCAATACTGGTGCTCCAAATATATTAGAGTCTGTTATTGAAGAAGTTGAAGAACTTTTAATGTCTATGGGATATGATGTGGTTGATGGTCCTGAAATCGAAGAAGATAAATTTAATTTTGAAATGCTAAATATTCCAAAAGGACATCCTGCTAGAGATGCACAAGATACTTTTTATATTGAAGATGAAACGATTTTACTTAGAAGTCAAACTTCTCCAGTACAAGCAAGGACTATGTTGAAAGGAAAAGGAAATACTCCAATAAGAATGATATGTCCTGGGAAAACATATAGAAGAGATGATGATGATGCAACTCACTCTCATCAATTTATGCAGATTGAAGGGTTACTTGTAGATAAAAATATAAGTTTATCTGATTTAAAAGGTACCTTTGATGTAATTGCCAAAAAATTATTTGGTGAAAACTGTGAAACAAGATTTAGACCAAGTTATTATCAATTTACAGAGCCTTCTGTGGAAACAGATATAAGTTGTTTTAATTGTCATGGTAAGGGATGCAATATATGTAAAAATACTGGATGGATAACAGTAAGTGGCGCAGGTATGGTTCATCCAAATGTTTTAAGAAATTGTGGATATGACCCAGAAATTTGGTCAGGATTTGCATTTGGTTTTGGAGCAGAAAGATTAGCTATGTTAAAATATGGAATTAATGATATAAGAACTTTTTATCAAACTGATATAAGGGAACTCAAAAATTTTGATAGAAAGGAGGCTAAATAAATGATTAGTTTAAATTGGGTAAAAGATTATGTAAATTTAGATAGTGAGAATCTAAAAGAACTTGCTGTTAAAATCACAAAAGCTGGAGTAAATGTTGAAAAAGTAATAACTAATCATATTGATAATTTAGTTATTGGTGAAGTATTAGAATGTGAAGATATTCCAGATACTCACTTACATTTATGCAAAGTTAATATTGGTGAACATATAATACAAATAGTATGTGGAGCACCTAATGTTAGAACCGGCTTAAAAGTTATAGTAGCACTTCCTGGGGCAATTCTTCCTGGAGATTTTGAAATAAAAGCAAGCAAGATTCGTGGCTATGAATCAAACGGTATGATATGTGCTTTATATGAACTTGGACTTGAAGAAAAAACAGAAGAAACATACAATAAGGGAATTGAAGAACTTGATAAAGATGCGCCTGTTGGAGAAGATCCACTTAATTTTTTAGGAATAGATGATACTATATATGAATTAGATATTCACAAACACAGAAATAATGATTGTTATTACCATGTGGGTTTTGCTTATGAAATAGGTGCTATTTTAAATAAAAAAGTAACTCTTCCAGATGAAAGTTATAACGAGATAAGTGAAAATATAAATGATAAATTTAATTTAAAGGTTGAAACTAATAAATGTCCTTATTATTTAGCAAAAATGGTTAAAGATGTTACTATTAAAGAATCACCAGAATTTATTAAAAAGAGATTAATTTCAGCTGGTATGAGGCCTATTAATAATGTAGTTGATATTTCAAATTATGTAATGCTTGAATATGGTCAACCTATGCATTTCTTTGATTACGACAAACTTGGAAATAATATTCTTGTAAGAGATGCAAATGAAGATGAAAAAATAATTACATTGGATGGTAAAGAAAGAGTCCTAACAAAAGATGATATAGTAATAACAGATGGAGTTAAACCTGTGTGTGTTGCTGGTGTTATGGGTGGACTTAATACAGACGTAGATGAAAATACAAAATCAATTTTAATAGAGAGTGCAATATTTGATGCAGTAAGTATTAGGTATACCGCAAATAAGTTAGATCTTAAAAGTGAAGCTTCCATTAGATATGGTAAAGGTTTAAATTATGAATATACAATGTCCGCAATTAATAGAGCTTGTCATTTACTTGAAAAATATGCTGATGCTAAAATATTATCTGGAATTATAAAACATGATAAATTAGACAAGACAATAAAAATAGTTAAGTTTAAATCTGAAGATGTTAATAAATTACTTGGTATAACAATATCAGATAGTGATATGGGAGTTGAACTCTCTAGACTTGGATTTGAATATCAAGTAAAAGATAATGAATTTACTGTTACAATTCCAAATAGAAGATTAGATATAGATCCAAACGTAAATGACATTGCAGAGGAAATTGGAAGACTTTATGGTTATCATAATTTAGTGTCAACACTACCAAGAGTACAAGTAAGAAAAGGTGAATATGTGGGTGATGTTAAATATAGAAAAATAGTTTCTAAAAGGTTTAGAGCATTAGGTCTTAATGAGTGTAAAACATATACACTTACTTCTCCATCAATGGCAGAATTATTTAGATATGAAAACAAAACTAATATTGTTTTAGATAATCCAATGAGTGTTGATAAATCTGTAATAAGAACAACTTTGATCCCATCTTTATTAAATATTTATAATTATAATAAAATGCGTAAAGTTAATGATATATTACTTTATGAAATTTCTAAAACTTATGATATTAACTATAATGAGGATGTAAAAGTTTCAATTCTTATGAAAGGTAATTATATTAATAACTCTTGGAATAACACAAGTATTAAAGTAGACTTTTATCTTATTAAAGGAATAATCGAGAACTTATTTGATTATTTAGGTTTTAAAAATAGATATACATTTGTAACCGGAGATATTCCTAATATACATCCTGGAATAAGTGCAAAAATACTTATTGACAAAGAAGAAATTGGAATCATTGGTAGAGTTCATCCAAATATAGAAAAAGATGATGTATATGTATGTGAATTTTCTATGACAAAATTGTATAATAAAGAAGTAAAGCCAATAAAATATAAGGAATCAAATAAATATCCATATATTTCAAAAGACTTAGCATTTGTAGTTGATAGAGATATAACAAATGATACTATTACAGAAACTATTAAGAAATCGGGAGGAAGACTTCTTACTAATATTGAAGTGTTTGATATATATACTGGTAATGGCATTAATGAAAATGAAAAATCAGTTGCATATAATTTAAAATTTGAAGACTCTACAAGAACTCTTACAGATGAAGAGGTAATGGGAATATTTAACAAGATAATAAATGATGTTGAAACAAAGCTAAATGCTAAAGTTAGAAATGGTGAATAACCATTTCTTTTAATTTTTTTAAAATAAAACTATTTAAAAATATTATAATAAGTAGTATAATTAATCTATAAAGTTAAAAGGAGGATATAAAATGACTTGGATTATCATAGTTATAGCAGTAGTAGTATTATTAATAGGATTTGTGGTTAAAAATTATAATTCATTAGTAGTATTAAGAAACAGAGTGAGAGATCAATTTGCTCAAATTGATGTTCAATTAAAAAGGAGATTTGATTTAATACCTAATTTAGTTGAAACTATTAAAGGTTATACAAAACACGAAAACGAGACTTTAAAAGAAATAGTAGAAGCTAGAAATAAATACAATACAGCATCAACTCCAGAAGCAAAAATGGAAGCAAATAATGAATTAGGAAATGTAATGAACAGATTATTTGCACTTGCTGAAGCTTATCCAGAATTAAAAGCTAATAAAAGTTTTGAAGACATGCAAGTTCAATTAAAAGACACTGAAGATAAGATTGCTGCTAGTAGACAATTTTATAATGATACAGTTTTAACTTATAATAATAAAGTTGAAACTATTCCATCAAGTATTATCGCAAGCATATTTGGATTCAAGAAAGAAGCGTTTTTTGAAGCAGCAGCTGCTGAACGTGAAAATGTTGAAGTTAAATTTTAAAAGCTTACGAATGTAAGCTTTTTTTAAAGTGAGGTTTTGAATGAAAAAATACATGATATTCTTATTAACTTTATTACTTATTCCTTTTATTAATTTAAAAGCAGTGAATAGTGATATAGTTAATTATAAAGTAAATAAATACTATATTAATTCTGAAATTGAAATTGCCGGAGGGCTTCAAGTTCGAGAGCTTATTGAAGTAGAAGGGACATTTAATGGATATTATCAAAACTTTAGTACTAAAAACACTAATGTAGTGCAGTTTACTGGTCTTGAAAGTGATTTAAAAGGGAGTTCTATTTATAATCCAACTAGCATTGAAAAAATTAAGATAGGCAAATTGATTAATACAGATAATTTAAATTTAGTATCTCTTACTGAAGAAAAATTAGAAGGTAATGTGGAATACTTTGAGGAAGTAGATGCTCCTAAAAATGGAGATAAAGGTGTTTATTCATTAGTAACTGATAGTGATGGAAATTACAACATAAAAATGTATAACGAAACAATAAAAGGTAAAACAGTATTCTATCTTGAATATGTTATTACTAATGTTTTGGTAGAGCATAATGATTCAGCAGAATTTTATTATAACTTCTTATCAAAAGAATATAGTGATTCTATAAAAGACGTTAAAATATTTGTTGCTTTGCCATATCCAAGTGAAAATATATTTAAACTTTGGGCACACGGCCAAAGAGATGCATCTATTATTATGGATGAAGGAAAGCGTGCGGTAGTTGCAGAACTTACTAATTATCAAGTGGGTTCTGGTATAGATATAAGATTATTATTTGATAGAGAATTATTTCAAATAAACATAAATCAAAGTAAGAAATCTGGCTTAAATGCTATTCCTATTATAGAAAAGATTGAAACCGAAAGAGCTAATGAGGCTAATAAATATAGAAAAATGGATATGTTTGTTCATTATGGAATATATGGAATTAATGGTATTTATATAATATTTTTATTAGTATTAACAATATTTATATATTTCAAATATGATAGGGAATATAAATCATCTTTTAAAGGACAGTATTACAGAGAATTTATAGAAGATTACCCAGTCGAAACAATAGAGTATTTATTAAATAAAAATATTACTTATAATTCTTTTAGTGCAAGTATATTAAATTTAATATATAAGAAAAAAATAAAAGTAGAAAAAATAGAAGGTAAAAAAGAAGATTATAGATTTATAAAAAACAGTGACGAAAATATATCTTCTAATGAAAATAAAATAATGAATCTTTTATTTAATGATATAGGTGATGGTAAAGAAGTAAAATTAAGTGATGTTAAAAAAGAAGCTGGTACAATTGACTCGACTGGTGAAAATAAAATATATAACACTTTTGTGGGTTGGAAAACAAATGTAACAAATGATGCGATAAAAGAGAACTTTTACATTGACAATCAAAAAATTAAATTTACATTTATTTTATTATCACTTATTGGAATCGGTATATTTGCATTGGATAGATGGCTTTTAAAAACTCCAATTTCGTTTGTGACATTAGGAATATCTATATTATTTATGATTTATATTTTAACATTTAAAAAGCGTACTATTAAAGGTAATGATGATTATAATAAATGGTTGGGATTCAAAAGATTTTTAAATGATTTTGGTAGATTTGACGAAAAAGAATTACCAGAAATAATATTGTGGGAGAGGTATTTAGTATATGCGGCAGCTTTTGGATTAGCTGATAAAGTTAGTAAAGTTATGAAAGTGAAGTTTAAAGAAATGAATTCTAATAATTCAACATTTAATCCAACTTTTAATGATTATTACTTTATGTCATCATTTGGAAATACAATTACTAAAACAATAAATAGTTCTTTAGCAAAATCATATTCATCTGTTCAAAACTATAAATCTAATAATTGGTCATCCGGCTCAGGAATGGGTGGAGGATTCTCATCTGGAGGTGGCTTCGGCGGAGGCGGCGGAGCTCGCGGAGGAGGTTTTTAAGATATAACAATTGTTATATCTTTTTCTTTGTGCTAAAATACTTTTTGGAAGTGATAAGATGATTAATATAGTTTTATTTGAACCAGAGATACCAGGTAATACTGGTAATATTATGAGAACTTGTGTGGCAACAGATTCCAAACTCCATTTAATAAAGCCTTTAGGTTTTAGTTTAGATGAAAAATATATTAGAAGAAGTGGTGTTAATTATATCGATAAATGTGATTATACTCTGTATGAAAATATAGATGAATTTTTTGAAAAGAATAAAGGTGAGTATTATTTTTTAACAAGATATGGTCATAAAACTGGAGACTCTTTTGATTATAGTGATGCATCTAAAAATATTTATTTTATATTTGGTAAAGAGTCAACAGGTATACCTAAAGAAATATTAAAACCTCATATAGATAGATGTATTAGAATACCTATGACTGATAATGTTAGAGCGTTAAATCTTTCAAATACAGTAGCGATTATGACGTATGAAGCATTAAGGCAGCAAAATTATAATGATTTATTAAGAGACGAACCACACAAAAGTAAAACTTATATAGAAGACTAAAAAGAACAAAATATTTGGTTCTTTTTTTTAATATATTCTCATAAGTTTAAATGAAATAATTAAGAAAAGGTGGAATTATATGAATAAAAAGGAGATAATAGAAAGTATTTCTAGTGCTTCAAATGGTGAAATATATTTGGGGGTAGTTGGTTCCGTTAGAACAGGTAAATCAACATTTATTAAAAAAATTATTGAGACTCTTGTAATTCCAAATGTCATTGACGAAGATGAAAAGAAAAGATGTCTAGATGAAATACCACAAACTTCAGCTGGTAAAACCATAATGACTGTTGAACCCAAATTTGTTCCTTCTAATGGAGCTAATATTAAAGTTGATGAGTTTACAACTAATATAAAATTAGTGGATTGTGTTGGATATGTGACACCAATGGCCAAAGGTTATGCAGATGATTTGGGAAATCCTAGAATGGTTAAAACCCCATGGTTTGATACGGATTTACCATTTGTAGAAGCAGCTGAAATTGGAACTGAGAAGGTAATTAAAGATCATGCAACAATCGGTATAGTTATAACAACGGATGGTTCTTTTGGGGAATTACCTCGTGAAAACTTTATAGAGGCTGAGAAGAAAGTTATAACTCAACTTAAAGAAATCAACAAACCTTTTATAGTAGTATTTAATACAACACATCCTGAAAATTCTGAAACTATAAATATTACTAATAGTTTAAGAGAAATGTATGATGTCCCTGTAATACCAATGTCAATAGAATCGATGACAGAAGAAGATATCTTGAGTATTTTAAAAACCGCATTATACGAGTTTCCAATAGATCATATCGAAGTAAATATTCCTGATTGGATCGGAGTGTTAAATAAAAAACACTCTATAAAAGTTGAATATTTAAATAAAATTAAAGAATGTGTAACAAGTGTAGATAAATTAAAAGACGTTGATAAAATTAATTTGGATTTTGAAGAATCTGAAAATATCAAAAAAGCATATATTTCTAATGTAAACACTAATACAAGAGAAGTAACCCTTACTCTAGAAGCACCAGAAGAATTGTTTGAAAATGTTCTTCATGAAGTAGCAGGTGTTAGCATTAATTCAAAAGCAGAACTACTAAAAATATTTCAAGACTTTAACGAAGGAAGAAATGATTATGATGGAATAAAAGATGCTTTAAAGCAAGTTTATCAAACCGGATATGGAATAGCTTCTCCAAAACTATCAGATATGAAACTTGATAAACCAGAAATTATTAAACAGGGTGGAAGATATGGAGTTAAATTAAAAGCGGTAGCTTCATCTATACATATGTTAAAAGTTGATGTAGAAAGTACATTTGAACCTATTATAGGAACAGAACTTCAAAGTAAACAATTAATTGATTCTTTAATGAAAGATGGAGAAGAGGGAGAAGATATTTGGAAAAGTGAAATATTTGGTAGAAGTCTTGATGTTATTGTACAAGAAGGAATACAAGCAAAACTAGCGATATTACCGGAATCTGCCAGATATAAACTTTGTCAAACCCTAACTAAAATGGTTAATAAAGGAAGTAATACTTTAATAGCAATAGTTTTATAAAGAAATTCATATGAATTTCTTTATTTTTTTTATGAAATCTCTTGATTTATACAGTGTTTATGGTAAAATGAAAGTGTAAGCATAGTATGTGCTTAAAATTATACGGGAGGTAGAAATAAATGTCTAAACAAGATTTAGTAGAATTAGTTGCTACAAAAGCTGGTTTAACAAAAGCTGATGCTGCTAGAGCATTAGATGCTACTCTTGAAGGAATCAAAACTGGTTTAAAGAAACAAGGTAAAGTAACTTTAGTTGGTTTTGGAACATTTGCTGCTAAAAAAAGAGCTGCTAGAAATGGAATTAATCCATTAACTAAAAAACCTATCAAGATTGCTGCTAAAACAGTTGCAACATTTAAAGCTGGAAGTAAATTAAAAGATGCTTTAAACTAAAAAAGCCTATGGCTTTTTTTTTAGACTTTTATGTTTAAATATGGATAAAATAAAAGAAATATTAAATAAAATAAATGCTAAAGGGTATAAATCATACATAGTAGGTGGATATATAAGAGATAAATTATTGGGAATAAATTCTGCAGATATAGATATTGCTACTAATATGCCTTTTGAAGTATTAAAAAAGACATTTATTTATGATATTGAGTATCCTGAATATTTTAGTATTAAATTTAAACTAGATTTTTATAACATATCAATAACAACGTTTAGAAAAGAACTAATATATGATAATAATAAACCTATTAACATTGAATATACTAGTAGTTTAGAAAATGACGCTAAAAGAAGAGACTTTACTATGAATTGTCTTTATATGGATATTGATGATAACATAATAGATTTATATGATGGAACAAATGATATTAATGAAAGAATAATAAATGTAATAGGGGATATAGATATTAAATTAACTGAAGATAAGACAAGAATTATTAGAGCTTTAAGATTTATGTCTGTTTTGAATTTTAATTTATCTAAAGAATTAAAAGATTTTATTGTAAATAATAAGACTTTTATAAAAGAAATTAGTTATGAAAAGAAAAAAGAAGAATTAGATAAAATATTTAAAACCAATGGATATAAAAGATTTTTATCCTTTGTTAAAGAAAATAAATTAGAAGATACATTTGAAATATATTTTGATGAAATAAAAGATTTCAACAACTATTTAGAAGTATGGAATAGTTTAAATATTAGTGATAAGTATGTTTTTACTAAAAAAGAAAAAAATTATCTTTTAAATCTTAAATAAATAAATTATAATAAATATTATGGAGTAGAGATATGGATAGATTAAGAGAAATGATTAAAGAAAAAGATTTTGTTATAAATCCATTAATATTAAAAAACATTAAGAAATTTAATTTAAATGTTAATGAATTTTTACTATTACTATTTTTTATAAATGTAGACTCTGAACTAGATATATCTAGAATAAGTAAGTTTATTTCATTGAATGAAGAAGAAATATTATCAGCATTTGATAATTTGGTTTCTAAAGGTTTAATTGAAGTAAAGGTTAATAAGGGTACTAATAAAATAGAAGAAGAAATATCACTTGATAATTTATATAACAAATTATTATTAGATTTGCCAGAAGAGAAAAAGGAAAGTGATATTTATAGCGCTTTTGAAAGGGAATTTTCTAGAACATTATCTCCAATGGAGTATGAGACAATTACTAAATGGTTGGAAAGTGAAATATCTGAAGACACTATTAAATCCGCATTAAAAGAAGCAGTATTAAATGGTGTTTATAATTTAAAGTATATCGATAGGATACTATACGAATGGACTAAAAAGAAAATTAAAATTAATAATGATATTGGTTCAACACAAGTATTTGACTATAATTGGCTAGAGGATGATAATGAAAGCAAGTAAAGTAGTTAATGTCTTAAATGAAAAATTTCCAAATCCTAAATGTGAACTCGAATTCACTCATGATTATGAATTGTTATTGAGTACAATGTTAAGCGCTCAAACCACTGATAAAAGAGTCAATATGGTAATGAATGATGTCTATAAAAAATACAATACTTTAGGAAAACTAAATAATTTGACTGTAAAAGAAATAGAAAACCTAATATCTAGTATAGGACTTTATAAGAATAAGGCTAAATATTTTAAAGAAATAGTAAATGCTTTATTACCATATGAAAAAGTACCAAATGATAGAGAATTTTTACAAAGTCTGCCAGGCGTTGGAAGAAAGAGTGCTAACGTAGTATTATCAGTATTATACAATGAACCTTATATAGCTGTTGATACACATGTAACTAGGGTTTCAAAAAGACTTGATATAGCAAAAGAGTCAGATGATGTTTTAAAAATTGAAAATAAACTTTATAAATATTTTAAAGAATATGATTATAAAAAAGTAGGAGAGCAACTAGTGTTATTTGGAAGATATATTTGCACTAGTAAAAAGCCAAATTGTCATTTATGCGGTTTATATAAAGAATGTAATTCAAAAGATAAAATAAAAGAGGAATAATATTCCTCTTTTATTCACTTTTAACAGTAACATTTTGTGTAACTGGTTGAGTATATTGTTTTGTATTACCATCTTTTTCATATTTGAATGTTACTTGATACGTAACCTTATAGATTCCTGCTTGACTTCTCATAGTATTTATTGAAACTTCTTCATTATTAGAATTTTTAATTGTTGAAATAGATAAAGTAACAGTATAATCAGTTATTTCTTCACCATTAACTTTAATTGAAGTTATAGCTGATTTATCACTTCCAGTCCAAGTTGAATCTTTTGAAATAGTAACATCATTAATTGAAATATTTATTGTAACTGGGGCTTCATGAGTTCCTAAATAGGCTGAAGTGGTTTCACTAGCATTTGCTTTAAATATAGAGTAAGCTGATTTAACAATTACAGAATCCCATGTTCCAGGATAAAGCGATAAATCAATATCATAGTTTTCATTGGCTGTCCATCCAACATATTTAGTTGTTGAACCTTTTGCTAGATATATTTCAAATCCGAAATCACCAATGTGATTTTTATTATAATCTAATCTTTGTTGATAATACTTTTGAGCAAATTTACCATAACCACTATTAAAATAACTTTCCAAATAAGCACTATCAACAGCAGTTGGTAAACCAGGTGAATTCCATGTTACATGAGCGATTGTTCCGACTTCTACAACATTTAGATTTGTAGGAGCATTTAATTTTGAGAATCTAGTAGATGTTTCTGTAGGTTCACTACCACTAATAAACATATGTTTTTCTCTTAAATCTGATGGAGTAAACTCAGAAGCTCTTTGAGCAGGTATTGTACCAAGTTCAACTTCTACAGTTGATATTCCTCCCGGACTTTTAAATCTTGAATTCTTTTCAAATATATTCCTTACAAGAACACCTTGTATTTGACTTCTGTTAGATGAAGCAGAACTCATTGTATTATAACATTTACATGCAACGTGTTCATCATCTAAAGAATCATATCCGTACCAAAATGCCATTGTGTAATCAGGACTATATGTTGCTACCCATGAATCTCTAATAATTGATGAACTAAGTCCATAACTTTTTAAAAATTTTGTTTCATAGCTACTTGTACCAGTTTTAGTGGCAACATTTGAATTCATTCCATATACCGTACCAGGTGTAACAGCATATAAAATATTTGTTATCATGTATGCAGTTTGAGGAGAAAGTACTTTTTTCTTAGAAATATCTGGTTCTATAGTTTCTTTAGTTTCAAGCAACTCAACTTTAGTATATGAATATGGTTTTGTATAATATCCACCAGTTGCAAATACTTGGTAAGCACCAGCAAGTTGAACTGGAGATACACCGGTAAATGCACCAACAGAATGTGCCTCATTTATAAATTTACTATTAGCACTTGAAGTCTCAGGTTTAATTCCAACTGATGTAACAAAATTATAAACTGTTTCATTATCAACTTGTTGGAATGCTTGTAATGCACAAGTGTTTTTAGATTGTGCCAAGCAACGTTTCAATGTAATTAATCCTTCATAAGAACTATTCCAGTTATTTATTACAGCTCCAGTAGAATATTTTATTTCTCCTTTTTCATCAAAGAATGGAGTATAAGTAGACCATTTGTTATATTCAATACCAGGACCATATTCGAATAAAGGTTTTGCCGTAGAACCAGGATGTGCTTTTGTCATTGTAGCATAGTTAAATGTTAATTCTTTTGTATTTCTGCCAGTACCTACTGCAATGATAGCACCAGTTTTGTTATCTATTACTGCAATACCAACTTGAATCTTATCATCTTTAAATTTATATCCCATTTGTTCTTTATAAAATTTATTGATTACATCTTGCTTAGAAGCAACCATAGTTGAATATATAACCATTGGAACATCATAGGCATTGTATCCAGTATCTTCTTCAACGGCTTTTACTACTGTATTAATAAATCCTTGATATTCATTTATTGTAGAATAAGAATCAGAAATAAGCAATGATTTAACAGGTATGGATTTTGCAATATCAGCAGTTTCTTTATCAATATATCCATGTCTAACCATTAAGTTTAATACTTGATTACGTCTTGCTTCTGCATTTTCTGGATAAATATATGGATCATATCCACCTGGAGCTTGGAATAAGCCGGCAATTAATGCTACTTCAGTTAAACTCATATCTTTTGCACTTTTGCCAAAATAAATCTTACTTGCTTGTTCAACACCATAAGCACCGCTTCCAAGATAAGCATAATTTGAATAAATCTCTATTATTTCTTCTTTAGTATAATTTTTTTCAATTTTGAAAATTGACATATATATATCTGTAAACTTTCTTATTATGCCTTCAATACCACTTGCCTCAATTGAAGTAAAATAGTTTTTAGAGACTTGCATAGTTAGAGTAGAAGCACCACCAGCACCACTTTGACCCAATAATTGACCAGCAGATGCTTTTAAGAATCTTGGTAGGTCAAATCCATTATGTTGAAAAAACCTTGCATCTTCAGTTGCTACCAATGCATCAACAAAAACTTCAGGTAATTCATCATAAGTAATATTTTTTCTTTTTTCTCTACCAAGAGTAGCTATCAAATTACCTTGTGAGTCATATATTAAAGATGCTTCTTTATTATATAGTTTTTCCGGATTAAACTCTGGGGCACTTTTATATATGTAGAAGAAAAAACCAGCTGCACCAATTAAAACGCAAATTGCCATAAAAGTTATTAATATTAAAAAATAATAACCAATTCTAATTCTTTTTTTACTTTTCTTAGCTTTTTTAGTTTCTTTAGATGCAATTTTATCAACGTCCTCAGGTATAGTTTTTTCTTTTTTCTTTTTGAATTTTAATTTTAGTTTGTTGTCTTTTAAATTCTTAATCTTTTCAAAATTAATTTTTTTCATAACTTTCTCCTTTAAAATATATTTCATCAATTGTTTTTAAATAATCAAGTCTTGGTATAAATTTTTCGCTTATTTTATAACCATTTTCTTTTATAAATTCAAACGGAATAGATTTTCTATTATTATTTTTAATGAAATCAATTAATGTTTCTCCTTTGAATAAATAAAACTCATTACACATAAATATTATTAAAAAAGCAATTCCATTGTGTCTTAAAACATTTTCGATATGTTTTAACTGATGTTCCTTAATGTTTGATAAAGGAAAAGAAGCTTTATTCTTTGATTCTTTAGCATCAAATTCGATATATTTTCCTTTATAAAGACCATTATAATCAAGAGTTGATATATGATCAAAAACCGCTTTGTTAATAACTGCTTTTTTATTTGGATAACTAACATTAATAACTTTAATAGGTGTTGGCTTTTTAAATATAAGAGCCTTATCAGTAGAAACATAATAAGAGTTAGATTCATTTATAATGTTTTCTAAAAACATTCCTCTATTTTTATATGTTGTAAACTTCACTGATATCACCTTTATTAATTATACAATAATATAAAAAAAATATCTATATAATATAATATTATTACTGTAAATATGATACTATTAAAAAATTTATTATTTCTTATATTTTATTTGTATTTTCATATATTATATGGTAAAATACACTTGGCTTTAAGAAAAATAGTCACATTTAACTGATACATTTCTCGAGTGCTTAAAATAAGTGAGTAAATGTAGGAGAGGTTATTTGGGTGTAAAACGAAGGAGGAAAAAATATGGCAGTTATTGCTAAAAGTTATTTATTAGAAGCTGGATCACATTTTGGTTGTCAAACTAAAAGATGGAATCCAAAAATGAAAGAATATATTTTTACAGCAAGAGATGATATTTATATTATAGACTTAGAGCAAACAGTTAGTGCTATTGAAGATGCTTACGCTGAACTTCTTAAAGCTTGTGTTAACGGTGGTAAAGTATTATTCGTAGGAACTAAAAAGCAAGCTCAAGAAGTTTGTAAAGAAGAAGCTACAAGAAGTAACTCATATTATGTTACTGAAAGATGGCTTGGAGGAACTCTAACTAATTTCAAAACAATTAGAGATAGAGTAAAAAGAATGATTGAAATCGAGAAGATGGAGGAAGCTGGTAAATTTGAATTATTACCAAAGAAAGAAGTAGCTAAAATTCAAAAAGAATATGCTAAATTAAGTTCTTTACTTTCTGGTATTAGAGAAATGACAGCTTTACCAAAAGCTGTAATTGTAGTTGATCCTAAAATGGAATACAATGCAGTAAGAGAAGCTAGAAGATTACATATTCCAGTATTTGGAATTGTTGATACTGATAGAGATCCAGACGATGTAGATTTCGTAATTCCTGCAAATGATGATGCAGTAAGAAGTATTAAAGTTATACTTGGTGTACTTAATAATGCTGTATGTGAAAGTGCTGGCCTTCCACTAGATGATTATGTTTCAGAAGAAGAGTTTGTAAAAACTAAGAAAGAAACTAAAAAATCAGAAAAAGTAGAAGTTATTGAAAAAACTTTAGAAGAAAAAGAAGAAATAGTTGAAGAGAAACCAAAGAAAGCAACTAAAAAAGTAGAAAAAGAAGAACCTAAAAAAGTTGCTAAGAAAGAAACTAAAGAAG